>DMPG01000106.1:284-5658 GCA_003456055.1 Bacteroidota bacterium
GAAATGTTGCTCAGTCCGAAGTATGTTGATAAAATATCGGGAGTTTTTGAATTCACGAAAGAAGAAGAAGAATATCTCTGGAAAATAACACATCAGGGTGGCGGGGGAATTCCTGCGGTCGAGACATTCGTTCCCGTCTATAAAAAAAGTGAAAAATTATCCGACGAAGAACGCCGGCTGCGTGAACGGTTATCGCAGACAAAACCTGAAGATTATATTTATGCTGAGCATGAACAATTTACTCCGGACATCGATTGGATGCCCAATGTAGTGTTGATCGCAAAGAATATATACGTCTGGCTCGATCAACTTTCAAAAAAATATCAGCGCGAGATAAAACGTCTCGATCAAATTCCTGATGAAGAACTTGACCAGCTTGCACGGTGGAGTTTTACAAGTTTGTGGCTGATCGGTGTTTGGGAACGGAGTACGGCATCTAAGCGGATTAAACAGATAAATGGAAATATGGATGCTGTTTCTTCTGCATATTCACTGTATGATTATGAAATTGCTCGAGATCTCGGTGGTGACGAATCATATCAGCAGTTTAATCACCGATGTATGCAAAGAGGAATACGACTTGCCGGTGACATGGTCCCGAACCATATGGGCTTATTTTCAAAATGGGTCATTGAACATCCGGAATATTTCATTCAAACCGACCATCCTCCGTATCCGAGTTATCGATTTACCGGTGAGAATCTCTCTGAAGATCAGAACATCGATCTTCGAATTGAGGACGGCTATTGGAGACGAAGTGATGCTGCTGTTGTCTTTCAACGTATCGATCGCCGCAACGGGGAAGTACGATATTTCTATCATGGCAACGATGGAACCAGCATGCCGTGGAATGATACCGCACAATTGAATCTTCTGCGTGCTGATGTTCGAGAAGCAGTCATTCAAAATATCTTTCATGTTGCTAGAAAGTTCTCTGTCATCCGATTTGATGCTGCAATGACTTTGGCAAAGAAACATTTCCAACGATTATGGTATCCGATGCCGGGAACATCGGGAGTCCCTTCACGTCAGGATCATAGTTTATCCCGAACAGAATTTGACCGGATGTTTCCTGTGGAATTTTGGCGGGAAGTTGTTGATCGTTTCAATAACGAAATGCCGCAAACATTGTTGCTTGCGGAAGCGTTCTGGTTGATGGAAGGATATTTTGTTAGAACACTTGGAATGCACCGAGTCTATAATAGTGCATTCATGCATATGTTGATGAAAGAAGAAAATGAAAAATTCCGAGCGACGATCAAAAATACACTGGAATTTAATCCGGAAATATTGAAACGGTATGTGAACTTCATGAGCAATCCCGATGAACAGACAGCCGTGGAACAGTTTGGTAAAGACGATAAGTATTTTGGTGTGGCAACATTGATGATCACGTTACCGGGATTACCGATGTTTGCCCACGGACAGATTGAGGGATTCAAAGAGAAATATGGAATGGAATATCAACGTGCATATTACAATGAAATTCCTGACGAATGGCTGATCCATCGTCATGAACACGAGATATTCCCGCTGACAAAGAAGAGATACCTTTTCAGTCAAGTGGCGAATTTTGAATTCTATGATTTTCAAGATGATCATGGACATGTCAACGAGAATGTCATTACATACTCCAATCGTGCAGGAAAAGAATGTGCAATTGTATTTTTTCATAATACATTTGCCGAATGCAGAGGATATATTCAGCATTCAACACTGAAAGCAATTGGAGAAAGCGGCAGTATTCGTTCAACAACACTTTCACAAGCATTGCAATTTCAAGCATCTGAAAAAATATTCTATCGTTTTCGAGATCGTAAATCACTGTTAGAATATCTTCGTTCTGGAAGAGATATTACTGAACGAGGACTCCGAGTTGAATTAAAAGCATTTGACTATGTTGTCTTCTCTGATTTTCAGGAAATATTTGATGCCACGGGAGAGTATGCGTTGATCGCTCAACGGTTAGAAGGAAAGGGGACAAGAAGTCTGGATTCCCTGCTGAAAGAAATGCGATTACAGCCTTTCCACTCTGCGGTGAGAGACGCTTTTGCACAATTTAATTTTGAGCTCTTTCCCGCAACAGCAGAAGTGTTCTATTCTGAACTGGGAAAACAGTTTACAACGACTTCAACAATCCATGAATATTCAGAAAGAGTATTACGGAACGTTGAAAGAATTAATGAATTCTTTTCGTTGAATCGGTTGGAACAAAACCGGACCGTTAAAACGTCTAAGAATAATGACCGACCAATTGCTCAACAGAAGTCCATTGCACCGGTACCGGTGCTATTATATAGTTTGGCGATTGAGTGGAAAATGATGTTGGTCGAGAAAGAAAAATCTTCTTTGTCCATCGATGTTTTTCAATTATTAAGACTCCGGGAAATATATTTCAATATTCTTACTGACAGTGGAATCGACTTCAATAATGCACAAAATATTATAACGTTAATACAAAACCTTATACGATTACATAATGAAGTTATTGAAGCGGAAATTGAAATTCCTACAATTATTGAAAAACTACTCAGTGATTTTGATACAGCAAGTTTCTTGAACGTGAATGAACATAACGGGGAATGGTATTTTAATAAAGAACAATATGAGTTACTATCAACATGGATCTTAACGCTTCGCTTTATTTATAGTAATTCAAAGATCGATAAGAAGAGTTCGGGTTTGATAACGAAGACCAGGTCAAATCTCATTGAAGTTGCGAAAAAGGCCGGATATAAAGTGGAGCAATATAAGGAAATGATGATTACTGAGTCGGAGAAAAATAAACCGGAAATTAAAGCAAAAAAAAACGTACACGAATCCTTTTTGATGTCGAATGAGATAGATTCAACCAAAAAAAAGAGTGCTGTAAAAAAGAAAACGAAGACTAAAATTAATAAAAAAGAAAAATAATCGTAGTTGCTAGAAGAATGAGGAGGATGAAGATTGCATTGTTTTTTAGAAAATTCTATATATATTACGCTCAATCTAAGCAGTACGTTTTACACTGAATGTTGAAATATTTTGGCTGGACCTGACGGTTCCATCGTCTGAATTTATATAAATGAGGAAGAGATATTATGGCAAAACAAATTCAAAAAGATAAATCAATAAAAAAAAATAAAAGGGATGAATCACTCAGTCTTGAGCCAATCAATTACCAGATCATTCTGGCTGGTTTTGTAATAATTGTGGCCGGTTATTTTGCATTGAGTGCTCAACCATGGGATAACCCAATCGCATTGAATGTTGCTCCAATCTTACTCGTCATTGGATATTGTGTAGTTATTCCGATAGGAATTATTTTCCGCCGGAAAAAAACTGAAGAGGTTGGAACTGAAGTTGGGCAGCAATAGTTTTATATTCTACCGTTGCAAAACGCGAATATTTTTAGTATATTAATTTCACTTTTGTAAGTGATGATCGCGTAGCTCAGCGGTAGAGCATCTGCCTTTTAAGCAGAGGGTCGATGGTTCGAGACCATCCGCGATCACAAATTTCTATTCAAAATCCTGCATATTGCGGGATTTTGTTTTTTAAGGTTGTTCCGGTTACTTTAATAACACTGACACGTGTAACTCAAATCAGAATTGACTTAATTCCCATCAAGATTACCTTTTGGCATTCTCTACAATTATCAGAATGAAAACAGAAATCGATCAAAAGTATCAAGCAAGTGAAAAATCATATCCGATACTTTAAGATTTCTTTGAGAATATACTCGACAAGAAGCAAATTGTGAATGGCTGAGATCATTATTGACCGGTTACAATATCGAAAGACATGTTAGTTTGGTCACAACTATAGAATTATTTTTTTATATATTACGACTGCCATTTGATGTAAATATCTACTTTTCTTAAAATATCATAAACCTAACGAATAATAAAAGGAGATACAAAATGAATAAAAGTTACTTCAGCTTAATAGTGTTCTTTTTTGGTGTTGTGTTGTATTCCGGGTGCTCGGATGATTCTACTTCCGGATCAGGTGGCAATCCCAATGTACCAACGTATGCTGTAACGGCAACTGTTTTAAATCCACAAGGACAGAAGCAAGGGGGCGCGTTGTTATCCTTAAAAAATCCTCCGTTCCAAGATCCTAAATTCTCTGCGTACACCGACAGCAGCGGAAAAGCAACAATTCAGGCTCCTGAAGGAAATCAAATATTGCTTGCCACAATCGGTTCTGCATTTGCTCAAGAAATTCCGGTGAATGTAAAACCATTGGCGGCTGGAACAGTAGCTGATACGATCAAACTTGTACAAAACACTACTGTTAAAGTATTGGTGGTGTTAGCAAGTGCGGAAGAGTTGGAAAAAGTTTTGCGCGTAGTCGGATTCACAACGTATGATTCGATGGAAGTAAGCAGTTTGCGCGATTCGGTAGCACGCGATTCAACAAAGGCATTGGAACTATTGAAAAAATACACTTTGATATTTTCGGATTGTGATGGCGGAAGTGAAGATTATTATCCGGCACTTTCTCGTGTATTAGGTCGTTACGTGCAACAAGGGGGTAAAGTATACGGCGGACATTACAATTATTATAATTTGGAAAAAGTATGGACTCCTTTTTATACAAAATATGATTATCAAGGTAATTCGTCAACAGATTCAATTTCGATCATTAATCTTGAATTGCAAAAATTTTTAGGATTCTCCACAGCGAAATGGAAATCAGGTGACTCGCGGGCTTTATCAGGGTATGAAAAATTTTCAGACTTGCCGACCAATTCTAAAATATACGGGACAATTTACGGCACCAGCCCTGCGGTGGGTGTGATTGTTGAAAATTATCTTGGATCCGGAAAATATTTGTGGACTGATTATCACAATCAAGATATCAAGGATGATCCGAAGCTTGTAAAAATTGTACAATATTTTCTCCTGACGCTATAAATGAATATGTAATGACTGATGTGTGGCTCTGTTTGTTTAAGATAGATCGGAATGCTTAGCACAGTTGCGAATAATTGTCATTCAAAAATAAAAAGCATCCCATTTCCATTGGGATGCTTTTTTATATAGGCGGTCATTCAGACTTCGAGAGTGAAATTTCCCTTGTTTCTGCATAAGCGTGAATAAAATAGATTTATTTCTTGTTGATTAAATTATTATGATCTTTTTGTGATACGAATCCATTGATTTAAGACACATTTGTCCTTGACACGCACCGTTTTGTTTTTATATATTAAAAAATAAAAAACAATGGAACGTTTAAAATAAAACAAACAAAGGAAAACTATGAAAAAATTGTACGCATTGTTGTTAGTTTTATTTTTCTTTCATTTGGGATTTATTACAACTGTGTCTGCGGGTGTGCAATCTCGTAAAAGCACTGTACAGTTCTTTCAACATGATGCACAAAAAGG
>DMPG01000106.1:5701-5850 GCA_003456055.1 Bacteroidota bacterium
CTAACACCTGCCGGGTATTCAATGTCATCGGAAAAATCTATCGATGGAATCAGATTCCTTTCAGAGAATAGTGAGATATTTGGTCTGAAAGAACCTGCAAAAGAATTAGAGGTCATTTCAAGTATTACCGATGATATTTCGATGACTCA
>DMPG01000106.1:5907-7890 GCA_003456055.1 Bacteroidota bacterium
CCTACTCCGGAAACAACAATAACTCCGGTGCTTAGCAAAGAAGCTGGAATATCTGCGGCAGAAAAAAGTATAAAGTATTTCGATTCAAAGACTAAATCAGTTGAGTTGATGCTCTATTCGAAAGAATTCCAATTACTATTGGTGTATGCGGTAAAGCTGCCATCATATGAAAAACCGAATATGGTAGTATACATTGATGCACAGAACGGTACAGTAATTAAAATTGATGACGGCATTCGCTACGATGGACCGGTAGTTGGAACAGGGATCGGATTGAAAGGGACAGCAAAATCCATCCGGACATTTCTCTCTGCAGGAAAATATTATATGATCGATGCAAGTTTACCAATGTTCCTAGCTCCAATCGATAGTAACAAAGGAGTCATTGACGCATACGATGCAATGAATGATACTTCGGGGAACGGTTATTTGAGCGCTGGCAGAGTGTTCGATCCAAACAACGATAACAATTTTAATGACAATGAGCGGCTTAAAGCAGCGGTTGATGCACATTTCTATAGCAGGGAAGTGTATCAAATATTGAAAGGTCGCTTTGGAAGAAGCAGCTTTGATAATCTCGGTGGCACTATTTCCAATGTAGTTCATTACAAACAGGATTACAATAATGCTTTCTGGAATGGGTCATTTATGACCTATGGTGATGGTGATAATAGTCGGTTTTCTAATTTAGCCGGCGGTTTTGATGTTATCGCTCACGAAGTTACACACGGAGTAACCGAGAGAACTGCAAATCTTGTCTACGAATTTCAATCCGGCGCACTCAACGAAGCTGTCTCTGATATTTTTGCTGTAATAGCCGATAGTACAAACTGGTTACTTGGTGAAGATGTGTACACTCCCGGCATTGCCGGTGATGCACTGAGAAATATTCAGGACCCACACAACGGACAAGTGCGAGGTGGAAATGATTGGCAGCCATCGCATATGAATGAATTTGAAGTTCTCCCAAATACCGAAGAAGGAGATAATGGAGGAGTTCATATCAACTCAGGTATTATCAATAAATCGTTTTATAATCTTGCTACCGCTATTGGCAGAACAAAAGGGGGAATGATTTGGTATCGTGCATTGTCCGTATATCTAACAAATAATTCGCAATTTATTGATGCAAGGAATGCATGCTTGAATGCCGCGAAAGATTTGTTTGGCAATGGGTCTGCCGAATATAATGCCGTTGCTGATGGTTTCACAGCGGTTGGTATCGGACCAAATTCCGGAGCAACGTATAATTTAACCTATGATGATAATTCACCTTCAACCAGTGTGTATGAAGATCTTGCAAATTGGGAATTAGCTGTCCGATTCACTCCGCCAGTCGCAAATGTAAAAATCACGAATGTTAAAATATATATCAGTGATTGGTCAAACACTGGCACCGGTCAATTCACTCTAAAGATGTATCAAAATGCTGTTAACAATCTGCCCGGAACAACTCAACTTGTGACGCCATATCCATACTCACCTTCAGTTATAGGGTGGCATTCGTTTGATCTAACTGGTGTTACTACTCCCGGAGATTTTTATGTTAGTGCAAGATATGATGGTATTAATAAACCCTGGATAGGAGCTGATCTTCCTCCCGGAAATCAAAAGGCGTATGAATTTAACGGATCAACATGGGCAAAATTATTATCTCCGAATGATTATACCCTTTTTATGCGTGCAACAGTAACAAGCACAACATCTGTAACTGAAATTGATACAAAGGTACCGGAAAGGTTTGAACTAACACAGAATTATCCCAATCCATTTAATCCGTCTACTGCAATTCGGTATTCGCTTCCAACCGCACAAAATCTTTTATTAGCGGTATATGATTTGACCGGTAAGAAGATTGCTGATCTTGTTGACAACTACCAAAACTCCGGAACGTATGAAGTGACGTGGAATGGAATGAATAATTCGGGGGAGCCTGTTTCCAGCGGAGTGTATTTTTATAGACTACAGACACAAAATTTCAAC
>DMPG01000028.1 GCA_003456055.1 Bacteroidota bacterium
AAGATTTTTTACTTAAATGAAACAACATCAAAAGGTTCTTATAATGGGCATCTCTAAAAATATCTCCGTCATTGCGAGGGAGCGAAGCGACCGAAGCAATCTTCCATTTATAAAACAAGATTGCTTCGTCCCGATTAATAACTTCGGGACTCGCAATGACTTTTAATTAGGATAAATTTAAACGAAGATTCATTCCCGAACAACACTATTTTCAAATGTTCATTATATTTCGGACGAAAAACTCTCTATTTTTTCGTATATTATTTAAACATCCTTAAAAACTCAAAAAACCTTGCGAAGGTTTTATATTTTTTGCATACAACCTTCGCAAGGTTTGTCGTACGGTACCATTTTTACTCTCATTTTAAGAATTGACGATACACAAATGAAGACAACTATTGAAATAATGTCCCCTGCCGGTTCGTGGGAAGCTTTATCTGCAGCGTTGCACGCCGGCGCAGATTCCATCTATTTCGGGGTGGAACAGTTGAACATGCGCGCAAAATCATCCAATAATTTTACCGTTGATGATCTTCCGAAAGTTGCGGAACTGTGCGCTCAATACAACGCAAAGTCGTACATCACACTCAACACGATCATGTATGATCACGATCTGCAATTGATGCGGAGTATTGTCGACGCGGCAAAAGCAACCGGGATCACTGCCGTCATCGCATCGGATCACGCGGTGTTGATGTACGCAAAAAAGAAGAATATGGAAGTCCATATTTCTACGCAGACGAACATCACCAATATCGAAACAATAGAATTCTTTTCTGTCTTTGCCGATGTTGTTGTTCTGTCGCGCGAACTTTCCCTTTCTCAGGTCTCTGATATTACGCGGGAGGTCAAGCGAAGAAATATCTGCGGACCTTCCGGAAAATTAATTCAGGTTGAAGTCTTCGCTCACGGTGCGCTTTGTATGGCTGTCTCCGGAAAATGTTATCTCAGTCTGCATTCTCATTTTTCTTCCGCCAACCGCGGCGCATGCATTCAAAACTGCAGACGCGATTATATTGTCACGGATAAAGAAACTGGATATGAACTGGAGATCGACAACGAATATATCATGTCCGCAAAAGATCTCTGCACGATTGGTTTCTTAGACAAGATCATCGCTGCCGGAGTTGAGGTATTGAAGATCGAAGGACGCGGTCGCTCCGCTGATTATGTTCACACAACAACAAAATGTTACAAAGAAGCTGTTATTGCAATTGCCGAAGGGACATATACAGAAGAAAAGATCCATCGGTGGACTGAAGAACTTTCCACCGTATATAATCGCGGATTCTGGTATGGATATTATCTTGGACGAACAATGGGTGAATGGAGCAGTTCCGATGAGTCCCAATCAACAAAACGAAAGGTCTATCTCGGCAAGGGATTGAATTATTTTGACAAACCGAAGATCGGATATTTCAAGATCGAAGCGCAGTCAATAAATGTCGGTGATGAAATTATCATTACCGGTCCGACCACAGGCTATGTTCATGCAGTTGTATCGGAATTGAGAGTAAATGATATTCTAGTTCAGCAGGCATCCAAAGGAGATTGTGTTACTATTCCCATCGAAGAAGTGATTCGTCCTTCGGATTCGATCTATAAATTGGTGGATAGCAGAACGGGAAACTCAAAATAGAGATCGAATGATTCGAATTATTCACTTACGGGAAAAATGTATCGGATGCAATGCGTGTGTGGAACTTGCACCAGACCGATGGAAAATGTCAAGAAAAGACGGAAAAAGCGTTCTTGTTGACGGCGAAGAGAATAATGGAATCTTTATGACGTTCGTTGGCGATGATGAATTAAAAAAGAACCTGCTTGCTGCAAAGATGTGCCCGACGAACATTATTAAAGTAGAAAAAGTGCATAAGAAATCATAAATTAAAGATATTTGTTTATCCTCAGGTATATATCATGTCGTTTTCCAACAGTTAACTTTTCGATCATCCCGACAGCGGTAAACAAATGCTTGTAACATTCCCGCAACATCTGTAAATTTGACTAATCTATGATACAATCGACCCCCATACAACAATACCGACAAGAAATTCTTTCCCTTGCACAAAAACATGGTGTAACAAACATTAAAGTGTTCGGTTCATTTGCACGCGGCGAAGCACAAGAAAAAAGCGATGTAGATTTTCTGGTTGAAATTGAAAAGAACCGAAGCCTGCTTGATATCGGGCTTCTTGTTATGGATTTACAGGATTTGCTTCATCGCAAAGTTGATATTGTTGAACCAAACGGATTGCACAGTTTGATTCGTGAAAAAATTCTTAGAGAAGCCATTCCGGTATGAAAAAGGATCAATTGTATCTTGTTCATATTATAGAATGTATTGAACGCATTGAGCAGTACAAACCACCTTCATTGAACAATTTTCTTTCCGACATCAAAACTCAAGATGCAATCATCCGCAATCTTCAGATCCTTGCCGAATCAAGCCAGCGGATTTCGCAAGAGACAAAAATTTCTTTCCCTGACATCTCATGGAGAGGAATTGCAGGATTTCGCAATCTTCTCGTCCACGATTATCTTTCGATCAATATTGAAAGAGTGTGGTTAATCATTGACAACGATTTGCCTGGACTTAAAACTGGAATCCAGAATATATTATCATCCTATGAAAAATAATCCTATGCAGCTCTCAAAAGATTTTATCCGAACAATCCCCAAAGTGTTGCTTCACGATCATCTCGACGGCGGCGTTCGTCCGCTAACAGTGATCGAACTTGCCAAAGAACAAAAATATGACAAGCTCCCCACCAGCGATCCGGGTGAATTGGATCAATGGTTCCAGCGCGGAGCGCAGCGCGGAAGTCTGCCGTTATTCTTAGAAGGATTTGAACATACCTGCGGAGTGATGCAGACTGAAGACGCACTCGAGCGCGTCGCTTATGAGACTGTTGAAGATATGAAAAAAGATGGTGTCGTTTATTTTGAGACACGATTCGCTCCGATGTTCCATACCGGTAAAGGACTTTCTACCTCTCGAGTCGTTAAAGCAGTTCTTAAAGGATTGGAACGAGGAAAAAAAGAATTTGGCGTTCACTATGGAGTGTTGATCTGCGCCATGAGACATATGGAACCAAGCGTATCCGTGGAAGTTGCTGAACTTGCCGTTGAATTCCGTAATCAGGGCGTTGTCGGTTTCGATCTTGCCGGTGAAGAAGGCGGTTATCCGCCAAAAAAACATGTCGATGCATTCCACTACATCCAGCGGGAAAATTTCAACATCACCATTCACGCCGGCGAAGCATTCGGAAAAGAATCAATTTGGCAGGCAATTCAATGGTGCGGTGCGCATCGTATCGGTCACGGAACACGATTGATTGAAGATATGAAAGTGAAAGATGGCGAAGTATTAAGCATGGGAACACTGGCGCAGTATGTTCTGGATAAACGCATTCCAATCGAGATCTGCCTGACCAGTAATCTTCACACCGGAGCGATACGGACGATCGAGGAACATCCGTTCCCGATCTATCATAAATATAAATTCCGGTTGACGCTGAATACCGATGATCGCCTGATGAGCGGAATTACACTGACGGATGAATATCATCTTGCACACGAAAAGTTCGGACTCGATCTGAACGCACTTGAAAAGATCACCATCAATGCGATGAAATCAGCATTCATTCCGTACAAGGATAGAATTAAGATCATCTACGATGTTCTCAAACCGGGATATACTGAGGCTCGAAAACGACTGTGATTGCTCAAATTACGCAGATTTCTACGCAGATGAAAAAAATATTTACGGAGGAGAATTACCCTCTAAAGGATTTAACGGAAAAGATTATAGCTGCGGCGTTCAAAGTACACAATACTCTTGGTTCAGGATTTGTTGAAAAGGTTTATGAAAATGCTCTCGTTGAAGAATTAAGAATTAAGGGATACGATATTGAACAACAGAAACGAATTCATATCAAATATAATGAGAATCCGGTTGGTGATTTTATCGTTGACATTGTCGTAGACCATTCAGTAATCCTTGAAATAAAAGCTGTAAAACATTTAGAAGAATCGTTCAACTCTAAATTACTGCATTATCTTAAAGCAACAGAATTTCAAGTAGGATTACTTCTCAATTTTGGCACAAGCGTTTCAATTCGAAGAAAAATATATTCTCAATCTGCGGTTAAATCTGCGCAATCAGTGAAATCAAAATGATTTTATTTTTCCTTAGACATGGCGAAGCAGGAATGAACTTCCCTTCCGATTTTGAACGAGAATTGACCGACGGCGGTATTGGTGCGTCTCACAGCATCGGAGGGTTTTGTAAAAAAACAGGTATTACGTTCACTCACATTATCTCAAGCCCGTTAATGAGAGCAAAACAAACTGCCCAAGTGATCGTACAAAAATTTCCTGGCATGACGATGGAGGAATCAGAACTTCTCACACCGAATGCTGACCCGAAGAACCTGTTCAATTTTTTACGTTCGTTTACATCGAGCAGTAAAATTCTTCTTGTTACACACGAACCATTTGTTAGTAATTTCATTTCAACGTTAATAAGTGGAACGGAAACAGTAAATATTATCATGAGACCAACAACCTTTGCCTGCGTTGAAACTACCGGTTCGCCGGCACGCGGTAATGGAAAATTACTTTGGTTAGTTCCGTCCGAACTCATTCAGCAAATAGTTTGATGGTATTGTTCAAAAATCATCTGTAAAACTATTCTTTTGGAATTTTTATAAAAATTCAGTTCCTTATAAAGATTTATTACTATGAAAGGCAGGACAAAATATATGGCAAAGTCAAATATATCATCGACACAGTCTCTCGTGGAAGGGCTTCACTTGCTCTCAAAGAACCTATGGTGGACCTGGAATACCGATGCACTCTATATTTTTCGGGAACTTTCTCCGAGATTATGGGAAAAAACAAACCATAACGCACCGTGGGTTATGGCAGATATCTCCGAACAGGAATTGCATGCTCGGATGGGCGATAAATCGTTTGCCACACGTGTGAATGCTGTCCTGGCAAAATTCAAATCGTATATGGCAGATAAAAATACGTGGGCTTCAACAAAAGCAAAATCGTTGAAGAATCCGATCGCATATTTTAGTGCCGAATTTGGTCTGCATGAAAGCGTTCGAATTTATTCCGGCGGCCTGGGGATCTTGGCCGGTGATCATACAAAATCAGCCAGTGATCTTGGTGTTCCGTTTGTCGGGATCTCCCTTTTTTACAGACAAGGATATTTTGAACAAAAAATCAGTGCAGATGGCTGGCAGCAAGAACAGTACATCAATGTTGACCTCAACCGACACGCGTCGGAACTCGTTGTGGATAAGAACGGTAATGCAATTGTGTGCGAGATACAAATTGGGTTCAGTACCGTAAAATTCATTGCGCGCAAGTTACAGGTTGGAAGAAGTATCATTCTTTTGCTCGATACCAATCTTCCGGAAAACGAAGAACGGTTCCGAGATATTACCGCGCATGTATACGGCGGTGACAGTACAACACGCATCTCACAAGAAATTCTTCTTGGTATTGGCGGTGTACGAATGCTCCGAGCCATTGGGATTAAACCTTCGGTGTATCATATGAATGAAGGACATTCCGCATTCCTCACGCTGGAACTTCTTCGTGAAGAAATTAAAAAAGGAACCGAAAAAGCAAAAGCGTTTGCACACGTTGTCAGTCAGTGTATGTTTACCACTCACACACCGGTCCCCGCAGGTCACGATAGATTTAATCAAGATCTTATGACGTATATCTTCGGAGAAAAAGCGAAAAATTTCGGTATGACGATGGATGAATTGATGGCGTTTGGCCGCGAACATCCTGAAGATGTCCATTCACAGTTTTGTATGACGGTACTCGCACTGAAATTGTCCCGCACAGCGAACGGCGTCAGCGAATTGCACGGGCATGTAAGCCGCGAGATGTGGAATTTTATGTACCCCAAAAAATCTGTGGACAAAGTTCCTATCGGTTTTGTTACTAATGGGATCCATGTCAACAGCTGGCTTCACGAAAAAACACAGTCCTTCTGGGATGAAAAACTCGGACCGGAATGGCGTGAGCATTTTCTGGAACCAAAATATTGGGAAAAAGCAGTTGATCCAAAAAATATTTCTGATGAAGAATTGTGGGCGCTGCGGTACACCCTTCGCCGTAAATTGGTAGAGTTTTCCCGCTTCCGTTTGCACGAACAACATTCGCGGTACGGAAACGGAGCAGATGTATATAACACAATACTCAGTCCCGATGCGTTGACGATTTGTTTTGCGCGAAGATTTGCGACATATAAACGAGCACCGTTGCTCTTCACGCATTTTGAAAAAATATTATCGCTCTTCAACGATACACAGCGTCCGTTCCAGATCGTCTTTGCCGGAAAAGCTCATCCGCGGGACGATGAAGGAAAGAAATTCATCCAGAAGATTATTGAGATCACCAAACATCCGAACCTGTTCGGAAAGGTTGTCTTTGTAGAAAATTACGATATGAACGTTGCACGGTACCTTACATCCGGAGCTGATGTATGGCTTAATAACCCGCGCAGACCATTGGAAGCCAGCGGAACCAGTGGAATGAAAGTCAGTATCAACGGCGGAATGAATTGCAGCATAATGGATGGTTGGTGGCGTGAAGGATACAACGGTCATAATGGATGGTCGATTGGCGGAGATGAACAACCGGCCGATGCCCAGGTTCAAGACACACAGGATTCACAATTTCTTTATGAAGTTTTAAGCCAGCAGATCATTCCCGAATTCTATGATCGTGATGCAAATGGTATTCCCAAAAAATGGATCAAACGGATGCGCCGAGCCATTGCAACACTTGTTCCGCAATATAGCACACATCGTATGGTCGCGGAATATGTAAAGAAGTATTATTTATAAAGTTCTGTTTATTCATTGCCAGAACACAAAACCCGCTTTTCAGCGGGTTTTGTGTTCTTACGACTGATGAATAATTATTTCGGTTTGATGCAGTTCGATTAAAGAATGTGTTTTGAAATGCTCGACAATAGAATCCAAATTCTTTCCAAACAAATCAATCAATTCGCTATTGCGGATATTTCCAGTTTTAACAGTCAACAATTTTCGTGGTTCTCGTTTCAGGATATGATATCCCAAAAAATCTGTATCTTTTGAAATTATGATTCGATCTTCACTGATCGATAGTGCAATAATTGATCCGTCTTTTGTTTTGTTCTTCTCTGGCAATGTTATTGTGTGTATTGTATCATATCCTCTGGATTGCAAATAGATCGCAAGCGATTGAGGAAGTTGTGCATCCACAATAAATTTCACGATGCAACCCGATAAATACTTTTTAGATTCGTTAGTTTTGCTGCATAGTCTATACACGCTAGGAAATCTTCTCTTTCCAAATCAGGATAGTCAATCAATAATTCTTCGATTGACATTCCCGATGCAAGCAGTTCCAACATATTTTCTACCGGATACCGCAATCCGCGAATTGTCGGCTTGCCGTGGAAAATTTCTGAATCAATAGTAATTCGCGATAAAAGTACAGCCATATCTCCTCCATTTTCTTTGAGTAATATAGCCAATTTACCAAAAACCGCAAAATACTTAATACAGGCAAATGCGCTGAGCCAATGTGCGTCTGCTGACGGACTCCGTAATATTTATCCGTCTCCGCAACGTGGTCATTTAATCTGGCAGACAGCACGCATCGAATGGTAGCAGAATATGTAAAGAAGTATTACGTCTAACATACTCTGCTATCTTCATCAATCACAAAAAACCCTCTGAAAAGAGGGTTTTTTGTGTACCTCAATCTCTGTTTTGTTATCTCGCTCCAGACTCCCTGCCTCATGATTTAATCGGTCACATTTTTTGTACAATTATTAATAGGAGAACTATCCCTGGATCCTCGCCAAATGATTCTATTGTGACAATAATAATTTACCGTTTGTATGGAAAGGAAGAAGATATAACGTTAATTCATCGGATTAGATTTTTCTCATACAATTGATTTTAAGCACAATTTTAGAAAAAAAATTGTATTTTATTGTAATCAATAAACGAGTCCATTAATCACTAAACTCTATCGAAGCAGTATGAAAAATTTGCTCAACGTCGTCAAATGGGCGGCGATCATCGCCGGTGTTGTTGCAATTCCCATCCTTCTGAAAAGAAAGATGGATGAAACGAAACGGAACAGTGAGAATGTCCGGTACGATACGAACGATTATATTTCCGAAAGCGGATTGTAGTTAGGTATCCAATAAAAAAAGTCACGCAAACCGTGACTTTTTTATTGGATGCATATTCAAATTTTTGTGTTATAGTATCTTCTCAACTTTTATCATGTTGGTTGTGTTACGTGCCATCAACGGAATACCTGCCGTGATCACAACATAATCTCCCTTCTTTAAATATCCAAGTTCAGTCAACGCAACATTCACACGAGCAATGGTTATATCTGTTTCTCCTACTTCAAATCCTTTTATCAACAACGATCGAACGCCCCAGATCAAATTCAACCGTCGTTGAATACGTTCACGGTCCGCAATTCCGATCACTTGTGCATGCGGTCTGTATCGCGAGATCGCTTTCACCGTTGAACCGGAACGCGAAAAACAGATGATCGCTGCTGCATTGATCTGTTTTGCAAGGATACAT
>DMPG01000047.1:0-5525 GCA_003456055.1 Bacteroidota bacterium
TCATCCAATTTTGTCTTGGCGATTTCCGAATGGATCTCCATCATAATGGTCTTCACCAGTCCGGACCCAATAGAAATTATCACTAACAGCCGTGTGCCGGAGATCTGCATCAATTCTAGTTTATCAAAAACGCCCGACGTCATTTGCGGAGCGGTGACAACGCTGAGTTGGTGCGATATTGTGCCAAGAATTTTTGAGGCAATTTTTAGAATGTCATCCGTTTCAATATTTCCGTGGAGCTGTGATTGAATGGATGACTGCTCAAGTTCGCTTAGTTGATCGATCTCCATCAATTCGTTCACATAGAAACGATATCCTTTGTCTGTTGGAATTCTGCCCGCAGATGTGTGCGGATGACCAAGATATCCGAGCGATTCTAAATCAGACATTACATTCCGAATCGTTGCGGCACTTAAACCAATGTCGTTATGTTTGGAAATGAACCGAGAACCGACCGGAATTGCGGTTTGGATATAACTATGGACGATATTGTGGAGAATTGTTTTTTCTCTGTCGTTCAGTGTCTTCATTCTGCTAACAACAACTCCCTTAGAAGGACAAAAAATACCTTATTTCTTTAAAAATACGAATACTTTGAGCGGATGTCAAGGAATGACAAAGCGGGGTTCTTTTATGAGTGTTTTAGGAATTCCGAAAAAAATTATGGTGTGTGTTTTTCTTTTTCCTGGTCTTGCATTAATTTAAGGTTCTTCTCTAGTTCCTGACGGATATCGATAATACTCTGATCTGTGACGTAATTAGTATAGACAACATTAGTGAGTTCAACAAGAGATCGAACAACGGACTCAATAATGGATGCTTGTCCTTTAAGGTCACTGATCAATTGAATGAATTGATTTGCAGCCTCAGCATCAAGAGTTTTTTTTACCATCCGTTCATACGAAGATGATCGAAGCATGATGATTGCAAGCGCATTATTTACATGATGAGCAATAGTGCGGACAGTTGTTTGAAACATTTGAACTGCTGCTTTTTGCTTTTCTTCTTCATTTTTTTGGATCTCACGCTGCTTTATTTCTTGACGGAACAGATACCGCTCGTAGACACCGTTGATGACGATTGGGAGGTGGCCAAGTTCAAGACGTTCTTTCCGAATATAATCATACGCTCCTAGCTTCATTGCATTCACAGCGACTTCTTCTGTTCCGGCTGCCGTGAGCATAACGACCGGTGTTTCCAATTTTTGATCATGTATCCATTGCAATACCTGCAATCCGGTCATTGAACCGATATGATAATCAAGCAGAACCACATCGAACTGTTCGGAACCAAGCATTGAAATTCCTAATTCTCCGGAATTTGCGGTTTTGACTTTATATTTTCCATCTGATTCAAGTTCCAAACAAAGAATGTTTGAAAAAGCAACTTCATCATCAATAATAAGTATGGCAAGGGGTGTTTTCATTTTTTTCCTCTCAGTAAGTACAAATTAAGCGCATTATAAGACTTAATCAAGAAGTTTTTATAATTGTACGAAGAGATAGGTAACACTCTGTACAAAAAAAACCGCACAGTTTAGAAGTGCGGTTTTTTGCTGCCCCACAAGGATTCGAACCTCGATAAGCAGAGTCAGAGTCTGCTGTCTTAGCCGTTAGACGATGGGGCAATTTGTTTACTAAAATAAAAAAATGCGGCTCGAAAATCTACTTTCTTTTCAAACTTTCTATAATTTTTTCCACTCGTTCTTTTGTTTTATCGCTCACTTTTGCAGTGATAATAATATCATTTTCATCATATTTCTGTTCTGTAATTTCCGCAAGATCGTGAAGGAGTGAAATTGTCTTGTAATCTGCATTGGATACGGTGAATGTCATTTCGGTAAATTCTGCATGAATCATCGAGCGGAGCATTTCCTTTAATCCAAGAATATTTATTCCACGATGAGCAGAGATGAATACTGATGGTTCATATTTCGATTGCAGATTTTTGATAACACTTCTATCTTCGATAGCATCGACTTTGTTGAATACATAGATCACCGCTTTATTTGCAATACCAAGATCTGCAATGGTATTTTTCACCACTTCAATCTGTTCTTCCATTTGCGGATGTGCAAGATCGATCACGTGCAGTAAAATATCAGCTTCAATGACCTCTTCCAGTGTACTTTTAAATGAGGCGACCAAATGATGGGGGAGTTTTCGGATAAAGCCGACCGTATCTGTTATCATTGCACTTGTTGATGTATCTAATGCAACTAATCTGGTTGTAGGATCGAGCGTCGCAAATAACCGATTTTCGACGAATACGTTTGAATCAGATAGTGTATTGAGCAACGTCGATTTCCCGACGTTCGTATATCCGACAAGTGCAATGCTGTAATATTCTTTTCTTCCGCCTCGCTGTGTAGTCCGTTGAGTTGCGATCTTTTCAAGTTTCACTTTCAGCACTGCAATTCTTTCGCGTATCATTCGGCGGTCAGTCTCGATCTGTGTTTCACCGGGACCCTTTGTGCCGATACCGCCGTATTGTTTTGAAAGGTGAGTCCACATGCGTGTGAGGCGGGGGAGCATGTAATTCAATTGAGCCAGTTCAACTTGAGTTTTTGCTTCATTGGTTTTTGCTCGCGAAGCGAAAATGTCCAGGATCAATCCGCTGCGATCGAGGATCTTTCGTTCGATCATTTCTTCAAGATTTCGTACTTGCGCCGGTGACAGATCATCATCAAAGATCACCAGAGAGATATTATCATCCTTACACATTTGTGCAAGCAGTTCAACCTTTCCTTTACCGATGTAATATGCAGAATCGAATTTATCCTTTACTTGAAGGATCTTATGAAGGACATCTGCTCCCGCTGTGTCTGCAAGAAGAACAAGTTCATCAAGATATTCTTCTTCCTGTTGTTTTGTGGTATTGCGGGTGGCAACACCAACAACAATAGCACGTTCACGTTTTTCTTTTACAAGATCGATCATCATTATTTAATAATTCCTTTTCACTTTCAGGGTGATAGCGCAAATGCTAAACTTTTGCTTTCGATTCTCGTGCCACGAACATTTCAATCAATGCAACAAAAAGAGCAGCAATTAAAAAATAACGCCATAGTTCAATTCCAAACCTGCTTTGTAAAACAGTTCCGGAAATCTCTGAATCGGGATTCACGTATGTTATCGATCCTTCAGCGATTCCCATTGAGTAAAGGAGCGTACCAATTTGGTCTTTTTCCGCAAGAGCACCGTTCGACTCTTCCCTGCGGATATTGATCGGAAGTGTTAACACTGTATCGTTTTGCGAAAAAATTGTATAGATCCCTGCTTGTATCGGATTGTCAAACGAAAAAATCGAATGAGAAATTCCTTCATCTGAAGTTTTATTGTATGCTATCAATGGTACTTTTCGGTTTTCCGTATCGAATAATTGCAGCGAAGAAGGTGAGTTCATCGTTCCTTTCTTTAATTGGAATGAGGTGAACTCGATTTTTTCTCCGACAGCATACTGCAATTGTTCATTTGCGTTGATCGGTGCTGCAAGAAACAAAGCAGACTGATATAGTAACGGAACAAAAATTCCTTTTAACGGAAAATCCGACCACTCAGGAATTGCCGGGACTGAAAATCCAAGTATTCTCCCGCGGCCAACCTCTCGCAGCCATAGAAAATTCTTTCCATTCGAAAGAGAAATAATGGAGCGCAGATTCGATTCCGATCTTGCATTGAGTCCGGTATTTATTTGCGGTGTTTCAATGGCAGTTTTCTTCTTCGAGAGGATTTGTTCAAACATTCCCTGGAAGATGGGGAACTGATAATCTACTTTCTCAAATGTTGTTGACGATCGGGATAACTGCATCTCAGCAAGTCCAAATTGCGTCAAATAGTTATACGATGCGACATTTGTATCGGCAGAAGGGAAGAAGATGACACTACCGCCGTTTGAAATATATTGTTGTAGTATTGAATGGCGAGGAATCGGGAGAGCATCTATACCGGACAGGACAACAATATCGTTCGCTGTCAGGGTTGTTGTTGTCATCTGTTCAGGGGATAATTTTGAGATACTAATCGGTGAAGGGTTATTGGCATTATCGGAGAGCGACAATGCTGCGGAAATGTAGCGTGAATATTTTTCTTCTTTCGAAATAATTGCAAGCTTGATCTTTTCGGGTATGTTTATTGAAAAGAAAAAACGATTATCTGATTCGAACAGATCATCTTCCAATTCAACAAAACCGGTGACAAATCCGGACTGAGAGGGAGTGATACTGAATTCAAGTGTACCGTTTTCACCGCCATCAAGCGAAATACTTTTTTGCATCACTCTGTTGTTTCCGATCGAAACTCCGGCAAGATGGTTAATGATTGGTCGGGTTCCGTAGTTCTTGACCCCAATATTGAGAACAAACGGTTTGCCGACTTGAAACAATGACGGTGGAACAGTGATTCTCTCAATTGCAACATTGTCTATCTGCCGTTGGGATAAGGATGAATAAAAAATCTTTGTGTTCGGTTCAAACAGCCCCTCTTGAGATTGGACTTTTTGAATTCCCGAAGTAAGTGTTGTTCCTTGCCCATCGGTGATGACATACACTTCTTTGTTTAAATTCTTCGATTGCGAAAGCAGCCGCGAAACAAGATGCAGTCCATCTTCAATCGTGCGATGGTTAAAGTTGATCTCTGTCTCACGAATGAGAGATTCAACTTTTTTACCGTCGTGGGTGGCTTCATCCATGGTAGCATTTGGAAGATCTGATAGACGGAGGAAAAAAACATCGTCATTTTCCTGCAGTAATGATAGGATCTTTAAAGATTGTGTTTGAGCTTGAGCCAAAAATTGCCCCCGTTCATTGCTTAAACCCATACTTGCAGAATTATCAAAAAGAATGACAATTGTTGATTTAGCACGGGAAGAAAGTGAACCAAAGCTGCCTTTGAGCGCGGGACGGGAAAAAGCGAGAACAATGAGAAGGATCAACAATGTACGCAAGACCAAGAGCAGCCATTGTCGTACTTTGACCTTCCTCATTTTATTTTTTTGCAGTTCTTTAAGGAATTTGAGCGTACTGAATTCGATCGTGGTGAGTTTACGAATATTGAACAGATGAATGAGAATCGGTATCGCCGCCGCCGCAAGTCCAAACAGAACAAAAGGATTAAGGAAAGTCATTGAAAATTATTACTGACAGAATAAATATTATTACAAGTGAAATTGTTTTTCACTTCTAATAATATACTCCAATGGGATTTTGAATACAACTTCCAATCAGGATTCNNACATAATCGTGTTGAACCTCGATTATCAAAATCTGGTTCCACAACAAGGCAATGGCCCAGTGAATCTACGGAAGTGAAGCACTTGGTGAATGTACTACTTAGATCATTCCAACAATTGAAAGAGATTCGATGGAGGAGGTTTATCCCCTTTAAAAATCAAAAGATCGTCTGATGTTATTTATTTTCTATTAGGTTCAGAAAGTATGTACTAGAGACTTCTGAAAGACTCAAATTTAACCAAGAAAATTCACACTGAGCGAAGTCGAAGTTTGATTATATGAGCAGAATTATGGT
>DMPG01000047.1:5541-5675 GCA_003456055.1 Bacteroidota bacterium
AAAACTTCAATTCTTTAAAATTCATATCTTGACCCGTTTTGAACCAATCTTTCCTAAGCAAAGACATCAATAAAACCGTGGATCAATGAACGCTCATCAGAAACCCAGTTTAGATTTTCTTCGATGGTGTTGTA
>DMPG01000047.1:5716-5916 GCA_003456055.1 Bacteroidota bacterium
TATTAGAATGTTTTAACAACTCTTTTATTTATAACAACTTATACCGATTTTCTAACATACAAAATTGTGATGATTGTTATTCGTTTAAAAAAATTGATTATTACCAACAATATGAGTCAAGAAATGAATTATTTTACTGCTGAAGAAATTGCAAAATCACTGGGGGTGAATGTTAATTCGGTTTATCGTTGGATAGATTC
>DMPG01000047.1:5921-6134 GCA_003456055.1 Bacteroidota bacterium
AAAATCAGCTTTGGTAATCTATCAGAGTTTGCGATGAAATATAATATTTCCCTGAAATTTCTCGATTCAATTAACCACCGGTTTATTCGAACAGAAAATAGATCTGTAACCATATCTATGACAGAATAATTACTATCTACTAATTATTACTAGGGAACAAAAAAAAGGACGCGGAGGCGTCCTTTTTTTGTACCGAGGAAGGGACTCGAACCC
>DMPG01000113.1 GCA_003456055.1 Bacteroidota bacterium
TAATATTTGCTCGAATTTTATCCGCAATCTCTTTCATCTGCCCATCTGCATATTTCTTTAGATTGAGATTGAACGAAATATTGTCATTTGCATATCGCGGAGTAATATGGATATGAAAATGAAAGACCGACTGTCCGGCTACCTCGCCGTTATTGGCAAAAAAATTGAATCCTTCAAGATTGAATGTCTTCACTAATGATTTTGCCACTTTTTGTGTCACGGTCATTAATTCTCCAAGCTGCGACTCAGGGACTTCCAAAAAATTCTTATACTCATTTTTTGGAATGACCAAAGCATGTCCGTAATGGATCGGCATGATATCTATAATTGAGATAACGTTGTCTGTTTCATAAAGAATTTCTGCCGGAATTTCACGGGAAATGATCTTTGTAAATATTGTGCTCATGTCAGTTTTATGTTGGTGTGAAAAAGCTGGTCACTGTTGGTTCTTTCTGTAATGAAATTAGAAAAAGAAGTGGAGAATTTAAAGGGAAAAATCTTTATATTTCCTGACCCAAAAAAATCAACAATCTACAAAATTCAACGAGGAATGTATGAAAAGATTTATCATTTATGGAATGCTTGTTATCAGCGCGGCATCACTTGCTTTAATGGGTTTTCAATGCTCATCGGCTGAGATGACGAGCGCAAAACTCTACATCAATAGGAAGGAATTCAGCAATGCTGAAGCTCAATTGATTAAAGAAGTCGCAAAAAACCCGAAAAACGAAGAAGCATGGTATCTATTAGGTCAGATAAGATTTGAATTGAAAAATTATGCCGGAATGAAAGATGCTTTTCTCAAAGCAAAAGAAGCTGGTTCAAAATTCAAGAAAGAAATTGAAGGGCAGACACTTGCAACGTGGGGACGGTTGTTCAATCAAGGTGTGGAAGAGTTGAATAAAGCGCAAGATTCGACAGGATTTGATGTTGCGATTGAAACATATAAATTAGCAGCGTATGTGTTGCCTGAAAGCACGATCAACCAACAAAATCTCGGTTTAGCATACTATCGTAAAGGTGATTTCGATAATGCTATTCCACCGTTAACGATTGCATTAGAAAAAGTGAAGTCGCTTTTTGCAATACGAATTTTAAGCGGTATCTATTTGGTCCGAGCTAATGATTTCAAAACGAAGTTTGCGGAACAAAATAAAGCTGCCATTGACGAAATGAAAAATCTTGGGCAAATCAGAGAAAAGATCAAAGCTGCCGATGTTAAGTATTTCATCGGTGAGCCGAACAATATTGATAAGGAAACCAAAGGAAAAGGTAAACAGGCGGTTGTTGTAAGAGAAAACTGGAAGTATACTAAATTTAATTTGATCGTTGTTATCGAAGGTGATTTGGTCGGCGCAGTAAAATATACAACTCCATATACAGCACCGATTGATTCGTCAAGTCATAAGTTGTCGCTTGCAGAATATGACAAAGCGATCGATGTCCTTATCAAGGGAAGTGCTTTATATCCGGAAGATGCAGAAATCTCTGAAAGTTTAATGAATGCCTATATCGGTGCAGAACGAAATGATGAAGCGCGCGTTCTATTGGATGATCGTGTAAAGAAATATCCGGACAGCAAATTTGATCATTATAATCTTGGAGTATTCTTATTAAAAGATAATAAATACGAAGAATCCGTGAACCAATTCAAAGCGGTGCTTGCAATCGATCCAGAATTTGGATCAGCAACATACAATCTTGCTGCAACATACGTTAACTGGGGTGTTGCAGAACAGGAACGATTGAAGAAAGAAAAGAAAGAAGAAGATAAATCGTATCAAGAAAAATTCAAACTTGCAGTTCCATTCTTAGAGAAAGTGATTGAAGGAAAACCAAATGATGTTCAAATTTGGGAATTACTCGGTCAGGTGTATGCAAATTTAGGTAATATTGAAAAAGCCAATAACGCATATAAGAAAGCCGATGATATCAGGCAGGGAAAGAATTAAGAGGTAATTATTTTGTCCGAAGGTGATAGCCACACTGTGTGAGTATTACCTTCGGACTTTGTATTTTTACGAAAGTATATTATGAGCAATCCACAACAGCCGCAGGGACAACAGATCAATATTGAATTGGGAGAGAAAGAAGCGGAAGGAACGTATTCGAATCTTGCCATTATCACTCATTCACCGGCAGAATTTGTTATCGATTTTACAAGAATTCTTCCGGGTGTTCCGAAAGCACGCGTTCAAGCAAGAATTATAATGACACCGCAGCACACAAAATTGCTGATGAATGCGATCCGCGATAATATCCAAAAATATGAAGAGAAATTTGGCGAAATAAAGATATTTGGTGAAGAAACCGCCAATCCTTTCGGTTTTCAAGTTCCGATAAAAGAAGAAAAAGTTCATTAAGTTGTGAGCGTTACCACAATGTTATAATTCAATCCTTTACTACATTGTTTAGAGGAAAGAGTATGTAATACATTGTGTTTAACAATTCTGCAATGTATCTTGCCTCCAAGAATTTTTTTCAATAAGGGGAATTTCCATGCAAACCTCTCTACTGCGTTCCAAACTTCACTGGTTGAAGTTGTTTGTTGTTCTATTTGTTACACTCCCATTCTCATTTCATTGCATTGATACTCCGGCTGAATTTAAAGCGCCAACGTGGACTACACAACTTTCCATACCGCTTATTCAACGGACGTATTTTTTTGCCGACCTGATAAAAAAAGATACGGCATTTTCTACGGTAAATGGAGAATTGGTATATAAGCCTGCTTCGCTCAAAAATAAACCTAAAGAAATCAATATTCCTACACTCAGTCCGGTTTCCGCTTTGTTTATCCGACAATTGGGAATTATTCCTCTTGCAGCAGTAACACTTCCACCGAGTCAGTTCAGTTTTCAACAATTAACGGGAATTGCACCTCCGCCAGTTCCATGGCCCGGCCCGGAACAAAATTTGAATATCAATACATTGATATTAGGTGACACTTCAAGGTATGATTATGTAAAATTTGAAGAAGGTCAAATGGACATAACGGTGATCAACACGTTTAATTTCGATATCAGTCTTGGATTAATGGACCTTGTTGATACGACGGTTATTCCGAACAAAACAATTGGAACGTTTAGTATTGGTACTGTCACTTCCAATGGATCTAAAACTGCAAATATTCCATTGAACAGTCAGCGAATGGGTTCCGCATTGAAAATGAAATTTACATTTCAAACGCTGACCATGACAGGAAAGATCATCAACAATGGTTCGCTTTCTACAACATTTTCAATTACCAAAAATGGCAGCGGTGATCCTTCACCTTCTGAAGCAAAGATGAAACTAAAGGAATCGTACGTTGTGCAGGGAACAGCTATTAAAGACTCTGTCCAACAAATTGATGATTCGACATTCATCCAAACGGCAACTTTTAAAGGTGGTGAATTTAAAATTGTTATTAACAATGGAATTCCCTTCGACATCAGCGTTGCTTTCAGTATTCGTGAATTCGGCCTGCCGGGAAAGTCTTTTCAATTGGAAGATCCTGCTGATAATCGCAAACTGAAAGATTCGATAATAGTCCCTGGTAACAAGCCTTATGATATGGATGTATCAATGAAGGATTACATACTACAGGCACGGAATGCTGATGGAAGCTATACCCCTGGATTGTTGACAAATGGAATTCATTTCTCTCTGAATATTAAAGCCCTTGTTCAGTCGAATACAAAAGTTGTTGTCAAAAAAACGGATTCTGTTTTAGTGCAGATCGTGCCAAAGCAGATTGCCGGTGTTGTATCACCATATATTATCGATCAAGTTAAAGGAAAAATTCCTCCGACCGAAGTGAAAGTGAATGAAACAATTAAGTCCGGAATTGGTTCATCGACAGATAAATTCACAGCTGATAATATAAAATTTGACAGTGCACAGATTGTATTAAAGATTTTTTCAAACAGTTTATTTCCTACCGATCTTAGTTTTACCATTAAAGGTTACTCCGGAGGAATNNGAAACTCCAGTCCCGATAATAAAAGCTATAGAATATTCCCCGGGGATACGGCAAAAATTATTTTTGACAAACTTCATCCGGATGCGAACGGTAAAACAATCGACAATTTTCTCTCCAGCTTTACTAAAAATGGAAAGTTTACATTCCCTGATTCATTTAAAGTAATTGGCAAAGCTGTTATTGAACCAGCCGATCAATATGCAAGTAATTCGTCAAGCAGTATCGGAACGGTAAAAGATAAAGACAGTGTTTATACTTCGATGGATTTTTCATTCCCTTTAAAAATAGGGATTGTAAGCGGTTCGTATAAAGATACGGCAAACATATCCAAAAATATTCCTGATACATCACAACTCAATTCCATTGGAGGCGGCGAAATATATTTCGATCTCTTTAGTACATTTCCAGTTGGTATTGAAGTTCGGACAAAACTGCTAAAAGCTAGCGCAGCAGATTCTACTAAAGTAGATAATATATCACCGTCTGTAATGGTGCTTGATACCATTAGAATAAGAGGTGACAATACAACGAACAGGTCAGGAATTAAATCGTTTACCTTTGTTACCCTGACCGGTGAACAAGCGTCAAAACTCAGTCAGGCAGCCTTCACAGCAATTGACGTAAATCTTGTCACCGCAAAGGACAATGGAAGTACCCCGGTATCATTTAGAGAAAAAGACAGCATTTCAATTTTTACGGCAGCAAAAGTATTGTTCAATGTTGATATTGACAGATTAAATAATAAAAAATAATGACATGGAAGAAAGGAGTATAACAATGAAAACATCTTTATATAAAAATATCTTCCATGCCGTTACAATTGTGGTAATTGGGATGGTGGTGTCAAGTGCGCTCTATGCCGGTGGAGATAAGTTCTCGCCGCGAATTGTCGGAATGGGAA
>DMPG01000365.1 GCA_003456055.1 Bacteroidota bacterium
ACGAACCAAAACAGCTTGTGAACTATTGCTGATCCAAAATTCTGTTGGTTCAGAAAAAACAGGATCAATGCTCGTTACCGTAACTGAATCAAATGAAACCAGCATTCCTTCGTACGGTTCTGCAACAAGATTTCCGTTGCTTGCGCCGTCACCAAAAATTTCTGTCTTCAATTTTACCGGAGTCGGAAGTGGTTTTCCTGATGCAACAACTCTTCCTTTGGTGATACTGGAAAGACGCGTTACGTCAAAATTCTCTTGGATCGAACCGGTAACAACAACACTGTCTCCCATTTTTAATTTCATCATGATCGAATCAGGTCCGACGATCCACAAACCGCTGAATGGACCAGTACCGCTTTGCATATACCATGCATTTGTTCCACCAACCGATAATGCTGTCAGACGTAACGCAGACGTATCTGCGGTAATAATTCCACCGACAGAATCAATTGCGCCGATGTAGGGGCTTCGACCATTTGCATAGATCGTTTTTTGAATATCGCTCGGAGCTAGAACCGGTTTTGTTGAGCGGTCAATGACCGTATAGAAGAAGAAACCTTTTGAAGTATCATACTGTGTTAACGATCCACTGTTTGCAAGCATTGTTACTTGATTGTCAGCATCAACAACTTTGATGAAGTAACGAACTGTGCTTCCGGGTGTCTGTGCTGGTATCGATCCAGTAGTTGTTGAGTCTATAACACTCGGAGTAGGCATTGCAATTTGCTGCCATGCTCCATTATTGACACTGTACAAAAGTGTGTGTGAAGTCAAATTCGCACCATTAACAACTGCACCAGTTTGTTTATAGATTTTTGCAGAAATAACTGCAGCACTATCTTTTGCAACTATCACCGGATTTCGACGATGGGTTGTTACACCGGGTGCAATTTTTCCGAATACAACGTCACCGGGATAAATAGGACAAATTCTATAACCTCTGTTTGCTTCAGTTCCAGATGATGTGGAAATGTATCCACGAAGTGTATCTATTTTTGTTCCAACTGGTGGTGTTTTATAATTTGGATCACCTGGAGTTAAAATCGTACCATGTCCGATTGTATAGTAGAATGACCAATCATAATCAGAAAGTGTATTACCATTTTCATCTGTTACTGCCCAGGTTCCACGTGCTGAGTTAACAATAGCTGTCACCGTAAGATTTGTAAATTCAACTTCCATCGCTTCGTATGGTTCACCGGTGCTGAACATTGCTTTTCCGCCAGGATTTGCTCCGATGTTGAAGTCAGTGATATTCTTTTTCAATGGCTTTGGCAATGGATTACCAGAAGACAAAATATCAATTGGAAATGGAATATTATCCAATCCGATCTTATAGGAGATAATTGGAACAAATTGCGTTAAACTATTCATACTGTTAGGTGAAGGGAACTCATCGACGTATCCTGTAATTTTAATGATATCTCCACGTTCAATATTATACAGACCGCTTGCATCAGCAGCAGCCGAATCGCCAGACCATCGCACAAACATACCTGCAAATGGATTATTGGAAGCAGCACCAGTATCACGCAAACATAATGTTCTTCCACCACCCGTATAGGTAATCACTTTTGGCTGTACTGTTACAAGCGCAACAACTGTAATTGTTTCGCGTTGCGCAGAAACTGATTTGTAAAATGGAGATGTTTGTGTTAACCATCGTGTTGAACCAATTCCCAACGAGTCGGCAATTTTCAATGAATCCAAACTGACCGTTTGAATTTGTTGAATTGTTTTAATCGGGTACGTTGGTTGTGCAAATACACTGGTCAATCCTAAAATGACCAACAGTAATAAAATTTTCTTCATGATTCCTCCTCTATCGTTTATGAATGTGATTGTGTGTGTGATTAAAATTTATTTTATGATGGCAAACTTACCGCGTTTGATATCATTATTGTCCAAATTCTTTACAGTAAACAAATATAATCCTGTCGCAATTGCCTGATCATATTTTGTGATAAGATCCCACGCATGTTCACCGCCTGCAAACTCAGCCGGAACACCGAGCGTTGCAAAATCATCGAACCATTTTATTCCTGAACCTTCATATGTTTTTGAATCGTGATCCATTTCGGCAACCAGATCACCCGTGAGCGTAAAGATCTTTATTTCTGCCCGCGCCGGAAGATTACGGAAATAAATTTTACGCGATCGCTCTCCTGAGCCGTCCCACGCTGCTTTTGCATAATACGGATTTGGGTAGACAATGATTTCCGTATTTTTATCCACAGTTGGTCCAACACCCGGAACAACCCTCTTAATGATCTTTGCACTTTCTAAACTCGGTAATCCGTTGATGGAATCTCCACCGTCAAACGCAGAAACGCCGTAGAGATATTGCCATCCATTCAAACTTGTTATCGGATCGTTCTTTGGCGGAAATTGATACCGACAGATAACCGTATCATTTCCCAATATGAAAATTTTCGGTGTATCAAGTTTTATATTTGTGAAACCGGTATTGTAACCGATAGAATTATCATTCCTGTCAAACTCTCCAACCATCTGCATTGACAATAAAAAATTTTCAGGATTTTTGATATCTGCACCCGGCACTGAACGATAGACTCTATATCCCTCAAAATCATATTTACGGGAGATCGGATCGAAACTTTGTTCTGAACGAATGCTATCCCAGTACAATGTCACTCTCTGATTCTCTACTACAGAAAAAACTCTTGGTTGTCTCGGCGGCTGCGGTAATGTAAACCGATCAAGTTTTCCATTATCATTGATATCTTCACCATTATCCAATTTATTATTACCATTCAGATCTTCACCGTTGTATGTCTGCTGAGCCCACGCTGAATTTGCATACAGAATGGATCTCATTTGTGGAGTGGAAAAATCCAAACTTGCGTGAGCGCTTCCCGATTTTTTAGCACCGATCAGCGCAAACACAACCTGAACGCTTTCACCCGGAGCAAGGGATTTGAACGGTCCGACCGATAGAAGATCGCTCAAACTAGCAGGTAACTCTCCTAGTATGTTTGGATCTGATGTTGCATTGTTATTCGTTCTTCCAAGTGCTTCAATGTTTGGTTTCGGCATCATTCGCGACAAACGCTGGTAGCGTCCGCGATACGGATCACCTGCATTGTCTTCAATATCAGGAAAAGCATATAAAGAATTTCCCGAGCCGCTCGATCCAAATCTCCATCCATTGTAATACGTGTTTTTTGAAAGAACACCGATGGAATCAATTTCGTTCGACGTTGGAACACCAAGAGAATCTTTTCGTAACGGGAATGGTGTTGTACCCAACATTTTTATTCCCAAATAACTGTTAGATGGTGGTCCATACGGTGCACCATCAAAATCGAACACATAACTCAACCGCAAACTATCGATATACCCTCTTCCCGAGTGACTGAAGAATTGACTTGCCGCTAATGGATTACCGGTCAATTTAGTATTTCGCACAGCACCATTGTTCCATAAACCAACATGCAGACTATCAATGATCGTCGTGCCGATATTTTTGACGGTATAGTTGAGGATCACAAAAAAGTCTGCAAATGGAAAATTCCATGCATAACTTTCTAAATGGATATTGACACCGAGCGGCTGATGAAATGGAATTGCTAATGTAGATCCGGGAAGCGTATCATTATCATCGGTGAAATCCATCACTAAGTCTTGATGGCTTACCGCATTTAGGTCAAAATATGGAGATTCAAGAAGAGTAGAACGTTGAGAAATTACGGTGCCTATATTGTTTGTAATTTCCAATCCTTCTAAAACACTTGTCGTTGTCGCTCTGTCTAATCCTGCGGTTGAAACACGTGCAACGGTTTCATTTCGAAGAATTCCCCCGATCCAAATACCGCCAATGGAAAGATGTTCAATACCGGAACCTTTTGGATATTCAAGCGAAGGCTGTGTTGGCCACTTTCGAAATCGATTACCAATCTGACCAAAATTGGTGATGGTAACGTTGAGGTTTCCTATTGATGTATATTTTGTATCATCATCTTCAGTACTCTTATTCAGTGATTGGCCAAAGATCGGCAATGAAAAGAAAATGAGGTTCGATACTAAGAAAATGAGTTTACGTAGTCGCAGCAAAGATTTACATTCGTTACGTGAGTGGATTAATTAATTGTAAAAATATACAAGCAATGCATTAGAAAAACAAGGCGCGTTTCATACGGTAATCATTTGTTAACATAAATAAATGTAACCGATCACCCTCCAATTTTCAATT
>DMPG01000307.1:0-2512 GCA_003456055.1 Bacteroidota bacterium
AGGAATAGATGGCCGTCCGTACATAGTGGCAATGTACGAGCATCAAGAATTTTACTGAGTTTCCTCATACTTTTTTGAATCACTATAATCAATTTTTGACCCAAAAGTATGAAAGGAGACAGCAATGTCTACAGCAACAATTCATTCAAAAGAAACCTCTGTTTCGTCCAACGGAAATACTACAGTTTTCACACCAGTGAAGATTGCACCCACTGAAGTCCATCAAACGTTATCAAAACACATGCTCGCCGATGGCTATGATATGGTCATCGACCTTAAGAAAAGCCAAGGTGCCTATATCTACGATTCACGATATGGCAAAAAGTTCCTCGATTTTTTTTCCTTCTTTGGTTCATCAGCACTCGGAATGAATCATCCGAAAATGACTACGCCTGAATTTTTAGAAAAACTCGGATATGTTGCAGTGAACAAACCATCAAACGCCGATGTCTATTCAGTTGAGATGGCGGAATTTGTCGCAACTTTTGGTACACTTGCACAACCGGATTATTTGCCTTATGCCTTTTTTATAGACGGTGGAGCGCTTGCCAATGAGAATGCAATGAAAACAGCATTCGATTGGAAAGTGCGGAAGAATTTTGCAAAAGGATATACCAGTGAACGCGGACATCAAGTGATCCATTTCCGCCATTCATTCCACGGCCGCAGCGGATATACAATGTCGTTGACGAATACGGATCCAACAAAGACAAATTATTTCCCAAAATTCAAATGGCCTCGCGTTCACAATCCTGCAATCCATTTTCCATTGGATGAGACAAGTCTATCACAAGTGATGGAAGAAGAGAAGACGGCGATCACACAGATCAAACAAGCGATCATTAATAATCCGGACGATATTGCGGCGATCATCATTGAACCGATCCAGGCAGAAGGGGGCGATAATCATTTCCGTATAGAATTCCTACAGCAGCTTCGTACGATCTGCGATGAGAGTGAAATCCTTTTAATTTTTGATGAAGTTCAGACCGGAGTTGGACTTACCGGAAAGATGTGGGCGCACGAACACTTTGTGAAACCTGATCTGATGTCGTTCGGGAAAAAAACACACATCTGTGGATTTATGGCAAGCAATCGGATCGATGATGTGTTAGAAAATGTTTTTAAAAAACCGAGCCGAATCAATTCAACATTTGGTGGCAATCTTGTGGATATGGTCCGTTCGAAAAGAATATTTGAGATCATTCATGAAGATAAATTGGTAGAAAATGCAAAAGTGCAAGGCGAATTCCTTCTCAAAGAAATTCAAGAGATGCAGCATGAATTTCCGAAAGTTGTTTCGAATGCACGCGGGAAAGGGTTGATGTGTGCAATTGATATTGATACTTCGCAAAATCGAAATCAATTGATCACGAAGGCGTACGAAGAAGGGCTCATTCTCATCGGTTGTGGTGATCGATCTATTCGCTTCAGAACTCCGCTCACCATCAATCAAGACGAGTTGAAAGAAGGATTAGGAATTATTCGAAAAGCGATAAAAGAATTAAGTGTTGGAGAGTTATAATACCTAAATTTCTCTTGTACCAATTCAAAAGAGGAATGGTTTTTTATGGAAACGANNAATTTCTCTTGTACCAATTACAATGAGGGATGGTTTTTTTATGGAAACAAACGATATCAATATTAGCAATCCACTGGCATTGAACATGAAGACTGTACGTTCAATGCTGGTTCAATTTATCAAAGATGAATTGAACAATGCAGGATTCACAAAAGCAGTGATCGGTCTTTCCGGCGGTATTGATTCTGCTGTTTCAATGTATCTTGCGGTTGAGGCGCTTGGTGCAAAGAATGTTCTTGCGGTGTTGATGCCCTATAAAACGAGCAATCCGGAAAGCAGAGCAGATGCTGAAGCTATTGTAAAAGATTTAGCAATTCGAAGCGTCGTTGTCGATATCACTTCAATGGTAGATCCATTATTCGAATCTCAAGCGATTAAAGATAACCTACGCAAAGGAAACATCATGGCACGACAGCGAATGATCGTGTTATATGATTTTTCTCAGAAGGAGCGAGCATTGGTTATTGGAACTTCGAATAAAACCGAATCAATGCTAGGCTACGGAACATTGTTCGGCGATATGGCGTGTGCGATCAATCCGTTAGGTGATCTCTATAAAACGCATGTTTGGGATATTGCAGAAGAACTTGGTATTTCCAAAAAAATCATCAAGAAAAAACCGACAGCTGATCTTTGGCAAGGACAAACAGATGAAGGGGAATTGGGATTCAGTTATCGTGAAGCAGATCGTCTATTGTATTTTATGGTTGATGAACGTCGAACGAATGAGGAACTTGAAGACTTAGGCTTTGCTAAATCATTCATCTCAAATGTAAGACGCAAAATTCAAATCAATCAATTCAAACGCCGTCCGCCGGTGATCGCAAAGATCTCTCATCGGACAGTGAATATTGATTTTCGATACGTTCGTGATTGGGGAATCTAAATGTCTGAAGAAATTCAACGCGGTGCATTATATGTTGTTCCTAC
>DMPG01000307.1:2519-2740 GCA_003456055.1 Bacteroidota bacterium
GTGGATGTTATTGCGGCGGAAGATACACGAACCACGAAATTTCTGCTCGATCATTATAACATTGAAAAGACACTGCTGAGTTTTTATTCTCACAATGAACAAGTTAGAGTTCCACAAATCATACAGCGTCTTAAAAATGGTGATTCAGTTGCGATTGTTTCCGATGCGGGAACTCCTGGAATTTCCGATCCGGCATTTTCCATTATCACCGCTGCGATTAA
>DMPG01000307.1:2759-2968 GCA_003456055.1 Bacteroidota bacterium
GGAATGCCGACCCATGAATTTGTGTTTGAAGGATTTCTTCCTCACAAGAAAGGAAGAAGAACAAAATTAGAGCGGTTGAGAACTGAGCAGCGTACAATCGTGCTGTATGAATCACCGCATAGGATCTTAAAAACGTTGACGGAGCTTTTGGAGTATTGCGGTGATAGAAGAGTTGTTGTTGGAAGAGAGATGACAAAAATTTATGAAGA
>DMPG01000307.1:3043-3846 GCA_003456055.1 Bacteroidota bacterium
ATGCAATTATTTGTATTTTTAATTAATACGTTTTTCATCAAAAAAAACTAGTTTAATATTTTCCATTCAATGAAATATTTTATTTTCTTTTGCGTTATAGGTCTTACTTCGCTAAATGCGGCTATAAACGCAGACTCACTTACGTATCTGTTCACAAATTTTCAAGATTCAACAAAGAGAGATCTAACATTAAGCGCAGACATTGATACAAGNNNAGTTTTTCGATTCTTTACCTTGGCACATACCCACCGCAGTCAGGTCAGAATGCCGACAAACCTGATACATCGTTGATGAATCCAAACACGCTTCGTGATAATAATTATGTTACGAAAGTTTCTTTTCCGCCTCCATCGAATGTTGGTTCAATGGTAAAGATCGATCTAAAGGCGATTCGAAAAGTTAATCGGATTCGAATAGCAAATCTTGGGGCAAATTCATTCTCGTTGAGTACTCGTCCCATTGCATTCTCATATTATGCTGGCATCGATTCGAATAAATTGTCGCGCATATTTCAAGAATTTTCAAATATCGATTCTATCCACACTGCATTTATCAATGATGCACAGCCAGTACAATATCTTGCATTTGTTATTGACAAACAAGCACCTACAAATGCTACAGTGATCTCTGAAATAGAGGTGTATGCTGAGGGCTATGCTGATATCGGAACATTTGTATCGACTGTTGATTCAATTGGGAACTCATCATTAAACTTTGCAACCGTTCATTTAGATGCAGATATCCCGACCGGTACAGTGGTTTCTTTTGAAATGAGAACAGGGAAGAAAAAAACAGTGGATAGT
>DMPG01000134.1 GCA_003456055.1 Bacteroidota bacterium
AAAAAGAGAATGTTCCGGTACAGTTCGTAGGTCATCCCCTGGTAGAAGAGATGCAGGAAATGATGAGCAAGGAAAACTTCTTCAAACGGTATGATCTAGAAAGTACAAAGAAATTCATTGCCGTTATTCCGGGCAGTAGAAAACAAGAGATTGAAAACTTATTTTCGGTGATGGTTCGTTCGGCAGTTGAACTTGCGGGAAGCGAAAAAGAAGTTGTTGTGGCAGTTGCTCCGAACCTTTCAATGGAATTATATAAGAACAATTTGCCGCCGAATGTGAACGTGAAATTCATCCTGCATTCCACACACGAAGTGATGAAATATGCGGAATTTGCATTTGTGACATCCGGAACGGCGACATTGGAAACAGCGTGTGTTGGTACGCCGATGATCGTAGTCTATAAGACATCGACGATAACGTATTGGATCGCCCGATTAGTGGTAAAGATCAAGAATATCGCGCTGGTCAATATTGTTGCTGGTAAGACGATCGTTCCGGAAATGATCCAAGGTGATGCAACGGTGGAAAAGTTAGTAAGTGTAGCGCGGTCAATATTGAATTCGCCTGAGCAGTATTCAAAAATAAAAAATGAATTGAATATTGTGCGGCAGAAACTTGGAGGAGTTGGTGCATCGGTGAATGTTGCAGAAGCAATTCTTGCCATTTGATGTATGAAAAAAGCATTTATCCTGATTGTGCTGCGTATTATTCTTTGGAGAGTTGTTCTGTTGTGGTGTAAGACATTGAAGATCAAGCGGGTCAATGCTGAACAGTTCGATGAGTTGAAACGAAACGGAAAGAATGTTGTTGTTGCATTTTGGCATGGATCAATGTTCGTTGGTTGGTTCTTGCATCGTCCGGAAGTCGAATTGGAATATTTCTGCGCTGGTCAGTCAAAGTAATGACGGCGAATTTCTTTCAACAATTCTTGAGCGTTGGAATTACAAAATGATTCGCGGTTCAAGCCACATTGGAGGAAAAGAAGCAATGCAGTTGATGGTCGACGAAGTTGAGTCAGGAAAATCGCTTGCGATAACACCCGACGGTCCGCGTGGGCCACGACACGAAATGAAGATGGGAGCAGTTCGTGTTGCGCAGCGAACCGGCGTTCCGTTGATATTGGTTGGTATTGCAGCTTCAACGAAGAAACAATTGCGAAGTTGGGATAAATTTGAAGTTCCGCTGCCGTTTTCATCAGTTGTCGTATCGTATAGCGACCCGATCATTGTTCCCAAAGAATTGAACAATGAATCACTTGATGAGTTCAGACTTACAATACAGAATGTAATGGCGAAGTTGACAGAAGATGCATCAGAACTATCTGTTAAAAAAGGCGGACTGAAGTGAAACCGAGTTGGTTCTTGCTGCCGCTAGTGCCGTTGTATGGTTTTGCAATGGTAATTCGAAATTGGTTCTTTGACGTTGGAATATTTCGATCTGTCGATGTCGGAGTCCCGGTGATTTCTGTTGGCAATATCACCACAGGTGGAACAGGAAAAACACCGATCGTGAAAAATGTTGCATCAATTCTATATGAATCCGGAAAAAATGTTGCCATCATAAGCCGCGGATATGGACGAAGGTCAACCGGAACAGTCATTGTCAGTGATGGAAAAAATATCATGGCTGATGCGGATTCGGGCGGAGATGAACCGTTGCTTCTTGCTGAACAATTGCGGAATGTTATTGTGATCGTGGATGAAGATCGTGTCCGCGGTGCAAAAAAAGCGATTGAAGAATTTGGCGCAACGGTGATTGTACTTGATGATGGATTTCAGCATCGCCGCATCAAACGGACAAAAAATATTGTGTTGATTGATTTTCAACATTCGCCGTTTGAAACATTCTTGCTTCCTGCCGGCTATCGAAGGGAGTTGATCTCAAGTTTCAATCGTGCAAATGCTGTAGTGGTGACAAAAGCAAAAGGAGTTAATGAAGCATTGGCAGAGTTACAGCATACTACACTCGATTTGATTGTGAATAAATTCTCAAGCTCGTTTCAGCCAACGGGAATTCGTCACCTGTTTGGCGGAGTCAAGCAATCATTGGAAATGTTACAAGGACACTCAGCGATTGTCCTTTGTGGAATTGCACGACCGGAGAGTTTTCAACAAAGTCTTGAACAGTGTGGTGTGCGGGTGAAGAAATATTTCAATTTTCCCGATCATCATAAGTTTAATCGCAACGATGTTGAAAAAGTTGTGGATTCATTCAATACAAGCAATGCTGATTTTATTATCACAACGGAAAAAGATGCTGTTCGCTTGAAGGATTTTGAGGAAGACATTGAAACAAATTCCGATTGTAATGTTAACAATGGAGGTTGTAATGCATCAGAATGAAGCCTGGAAGAAATATATTCTGAGTGGATCGCATTCATGAAAATTGCAGTGAGTGACAGCGGAAATGAGGGAAAACAGAAGATATATTTGAAATGGCTTCAAATGTTTTCCCCTGATGCTGAACTGGTGGTGGTTTCGTATAGAAAGGGGTCTAATTCGCTTAAAGGAATCGACGGTTTAGTCCTTACCGGAGGAGAAGATGTCGATCCCGAACTTTCTAAGGCAATGCCGGTTGAACTTGTTCAGGAACGTGATAGACAACGAGATGATTTTG
>DMPG01000397.1:0-127 GCA_003456055.1 Bacteroidota bacterium
AAGACTCTCGTAAGTATCGAACGGTCAATGCCGGTTCCCGTATCGCTGACAGTGATCTTTACATAGCGGGATCGATCTGCCGCTGTGAAATATTTTTGTGTATCCAAAATCGGAACATCACTTGCCG
>DMPG01000397.1:201-4535 GCA_003456055.1 Bacteroidota bacterium
CGTGGAAATGTTTCGTGAAGCATGGTCACAATTTCGTCAACCTGTGCTTTAATGTTCAGTTGAGTCATTTTAACATCTGCCTTACGTGCAAACATTAGCAGTTGTTTTACCAACGTTGTTCCTCGTCCGGCGGCATTGATAATGCTTTGCAGTCGTTTTTTTTGTTTCGTAGTATCGTCTTTAACAGAATCATGCACGAGCCAGGCGTTGGCGAGAACGATCCCGAGAATATTGTTGAAATCGTGTGCAATTCCACCGGCAAGCGTTCCAAGGGTTTGATGTTTTTGCGATTCCTGTAATTGACGTTCTACCTGCTGTTTTGATTCTGCGATCAAGAGTTTCTCCCTGATCTCTTTCAGCGTAGATTCTTGTGAGAGCGACAAGTTTGCAGCCATAGCATTGAAGGAGATGCCAAGTTTTGCAATTTCATCGTCGATCGCTTCAACATCAACCTTAACGGAAAGATCTCCCCTGCCTATTTGTTCAACACTTTGTGTAAAAAGTTTTAAAGGTTTCGTAACAACTCCCCACATAATAAGTCCCATTGCGAACGATAGCAAAATGATCAATGCTCCAAGACGATTGTATTGCAGCCATTCTACTGTGACAAAGGGGAGAAAGTCTTCTACGAGACCCTTGTGCAAAACAACCGAATGGTATTCTTTCCCGCGAACATGTGAAAAAGCAAGCATTCTTCCTGTGGCTGCATCGTACAATGCACCCTCAGCACCGCCTAATATCGTTGCGCGATATTTTTCAATGATTGAATAATCATTCGTTGATTCGATGTTTGGATTACTGCTAAAAACAATGGATCCTTTATTATCGAGCACGATATAGATATATCCGCTATCTGGTTGAATGGTGCGGAGTTGTGTCAGAATTGTATTCGGCGATTTTTCAGTTAGTCCTTCAGCAAAATATTTTGCAATGGTAAAATGGATATTTTTGCTCTGTTCAATGAATTGTTGCTGCACTTGTCCGCTGACAGCCATTCCGATGGTCGTGATCGGAAAATATCCAAGGAGCATAAACCATAACGTGATTCGAATCCCAAGAAAATTATCTTGAAGTTTCACATACCATGGTGAAGTAGGAGGAGAAATGAACAATGATGTTGGTGTGCCCGGCGGTTTCATTCCCCATGGGATACGCAAATTTTTTGGCAATGCAATAAGGACCAGAGATGTATAAAACGCAGTGAACAATGATTCCGAAATCCACCCGTTGAACAAGGTTATCGTATCTGCAAAAAAACCGACAGATTCTTTGACAAATGCTGTATATAAACCGGGGTAGAACAAATACAATACCGAAAATAACGGCAGGTAGATTACATAATAATAAAACGCGATCATCACCAACCATGCACCAATAAGGTACGGCATGGAAAATCGTTTATACATCCACCGATATGAAATACTGACCCAAAGCGCCGCGACAATGTGCTGTAAGGTGATGTAGATCCGAAGAGATGGATCTGGATCATACAATGATGACAACACAGCAACAATAATTCCACCCGGAATTCCCAATAGCGCTGCGGCAAGAGCAACGAAGATCTCGCGAACATCAGTTAAAACAGAAGTTCCGGGGATGAAGACATAGATTCCGTTGGACAGGATAAGGTAGGCTGTGATTCCAAAAAGAAATGCTAAAAAGATACGAATCAAATCGGGATAATATTTTTTTAATAATTCCATCAGAAAGAATTTCTTGTTAAAATATTTTTAAAAGAAATCTGGTATACTTCCGTGAATACTATTGTCATTCCTTGATTTGTCGTTTACCTCATCAGTATTACGCCTCGTTTACTCTTGCTACAATAATTCCGGTTTGTCGGCCGTTCTTTGCAAGATAATCGTGTAACGGCTGTTCAGTGATCTGTACTTTTTTGCCGGCAATGGGGGCGTGCATAAAATGGAGTTTTCCCTCAACCTTTACTGCAACGCCGGTGTGAGCGATATCCATTCCGCCAATATTTGTGGTAATACCAATCAAGTCGCCATTATTCACTTTATCGGCGAACATATGCAGATTTCCTTTCGGCATAAAATAATCTTTCCGTGCGTTGATGGCATCTTCCTGCTTTTTGATCACCTCAAGATTATCATCATTGGTTGCAAGATGTTTATAGCTTGCGCGGTGTGTTGTCATAAAATTGATCGGCTTTGGTATTTCAACAACATTCTTTTCGCCGAAGATATCTTTCGTGACCACTTTCAAAATTCCTTTTTTCTCACCGTTATACCAGTAATCGGTGGTGTAATGCAAGCGGCTGGTGTAACCGTTGATCTTTCCGTCGCGGTAGCGGAGGAACTGCAATTGCGCCATATAATCTTCGAACGTCGTCTTTTTCATCTTAACGCATCGAGCAAGAGTCACACAGTTTTCGTAGAACGTCACGCAATCCAGCGCACGAAGGTTAACGACTAACTTTTCTTCTGCACTGTCTTCTAACGAGTTAGCAAGGTAATCGGTGCCGATAAATGTTTTTCCGATCTCCACCATCACGTCGCTGATCGGTTTTGATGCCAATGACTGCGACACAGCAAAATCAAATTTTATTTTGCAAATTTGTTCGTCGGTAAGATCTTGAAGCAATGCTCCGAATAATTTAGACGGAAGAGTGGAAGCAGCTGCTGCGAGTGCGGATGATGCGATGAAGTTTCTTCTTTTCATGGTATTCTCCAATAAATTATTTTTTAGAGCATTTGTCATTCTGAGCATCGATGCTTTTTTATCGGTGCGAAGAATCTGGTTTGTGCGACGGAGTTTTTTTTATCCATCGCCACTAGCAGATTCTTCGGTCGCTGTGCTCCCTCAGAATGACGATATTAATTTTCCATTTTCAATTGCTTTTAAAACGCTGGTTCGTTGCTTTGCGCCGGCGGTGCGTATTCATCAAAGATCGGCAGCGCAAGATTATCAAACCGTGCGTATTGATTGATGAACGCCAGTTCCACTTCTCCGGTCGGTCCGTTACGCTGCTTGCCAATAATAATTTCGGCAATACCTTCAGCAGAACTTCCATCATCGCGTGTTAATCCGTATTTCTCCGGACGGTGAATGAACAATACAACGTCGGCATCCTGTTCAATTGCACCCGATTCACGAAGGTTCGAGAGCATTGGCCGCTTATCGTTGGATGTTTCCACAGCGCGGTTCAACTGTGATAGGGCAACGACCGGAATATTTATTTCTTTAGCAAGCGCTTTTAGTGAACGCGATATCTGCGAAATTTCCTGTTCACGGCTCTGTGCACCTTTCGGTCCTGCCATCAACTGCAGATAATCGATAATAATGATGCTGATGTTGTGTTCCGCTTTCAGTCGCCGCGCCTTAGCGCGCAGCTCCAAAATGGAAAGCGCAGGCGTATCGTCGATAAAGATCTTTGCATTATACAATTTACCAATGCGCGTACTGAGATTGCGCCACTGTTCTTCCGGCAACCGTCCGGTGCGCACGCTTTGTGCATCCACTCGTGCTTCTGCGCAAATCAGGCGAAGCACCAATTGCTGCGACGACATTTCCAGGGAAAAGAATCCAACCGATTTTCCGTGATCGATCGCTGCATTACGCGCCATCGAGAGTACGAAGGCGGTCTTTCCCATAGAAGGGCGAGCAGCAACAATGATCATATCAGAATTTTGGAATCCGCCCGTCATTGAATCGAGCGCAGTAAATCCGGAAGGAACGCCGGTAACGCCGCTGTGTTTTCCATGGATGCTTTCCAGCATCTCCATTGTAGAAAAGACCGCTTCCTTCATCGGGATGAAGGTCTTTTTCATTCTCTTTTCAGAGATCTGGAAAATTTTGTTTTCCGCAGCATCGAGAAGATCGAGCGCATCATCCTGTTCGTTGAATGCGCGACTGGTGATTTCTGTGCTGGTTGTGATAAGGCTGCGAAGGAGAGCTTTTTCCAATACGATCTTTGCGTGAAATTCAACGTTTGCAGCGGATGTTACGCGCATTGTCAGATCGGAAATATATAACGGACCGCCGACATCGTCCAAATGACCTGCTCGCCGCAATTCTTCCACAACAGTAATGGAATCTGCCGCTTCATTCTTCTCGAACAGCGAAATGATCGCATTGAATATTTTTGTGTGCGCCGGTTTATAGAATGCACTGTCATCAATGATCTCCAATGTGCGCGAGATCGCTTCTTTATCCAGCAGCATCGCGCCGAGCACGGACATTTCAACATCCATTGCCTGCGGTGGAACGCGTCCGGAACTTTGTTCTATATTTTGGTCAGCCATCGTTTTCAATGATCAGTGAACAACGAACAATCATCAATGCTGTTCTGATAATTGTTCATTGATAATTGT
>DMPG01000311.1 GCA_003456055.1 Bacteroidota bacterium
AACAAATCCCGTTCTTTCAGATGAACATTATCAGTTTGGATGGTATCCAATTTCTGTTGCTAAATCAATGTGTGTATGGACAGGGCAAATACAAGCACTTGATATTGTTCATGAGTTTATAGTTGGCGGCACGCAAACTGCAAAACTCTCTGAAATTATATTAGAGAAATGAAATTTTTTGAAATACTTTTATCCGTGGCTAATTTTTCCGATATTGAATGAGTGTGTAAAAGTAAAAATATAATAAAAATAAAAAGGGGTAAGCATTGTCCATTTTAGTAGTAGGTTCAGTTGCCATTGATGATATTGAAACACCGTTTGGGAAAGCAAATGATGTTCTCGGAGGATCCGCGGTGTATATTGCAGTTGCTGCAAGTTATTTCACAACGCCGGTTCGTCTAGTTGGAGTCGTTGGAGGTGATTACCCGAAATCAGCGATCGATTTTTTGAATGAACGCGGAGTTGATCTTGCAGGGTTAGAAATTATTCAAGAAGCAAAGACATTCCGTTGGTCAGGTCGTTATCATTACGATCTGAATAATCGAGATACGCTGTCACTGAACCTTAACGTGTTTGAAAAGTTTGATCCGAAGATTCCTGAAGCATACAAAAAGACACGCTATATCTGTTTGGGAAATATCGACCCGACGTTACAGCTTCGGGTTCTCCATCAAGTTGAAAAACCGACACTGGTTGTTGGTGACACGATGAATTTCTGGATCGATACGAAAAAAGAAGAATTGTTGAAAGCCATACCGCATTTTGATGTTTTTATCCTTAATGATTCTGAGGCACGATTATTAGCAAATGATCCGAATCTTTTACGCGCCGCAAAAAAGATTCGTGCGATGGGTGTAAAAACTTTGATTATCAAGAAGGGTGAACATGGTGCATTACTGTTTCACGAAGATCATATCTTTTCTGCACCGGCATATCCGCTAGAAGATATTTTCGATCCGACCGGTGCCGGTGATACATTTGCGTCCGGATTCACCGCTTGGCTTGCCAAAACTGATGACCTTTCATTTGAGAATATGAAACGGGCAGTTATTTACGGCAGTACGATGGCATCATTTTGCGTTGAAAAAGTTTCAGTAGACGGGCTTCGGGATCTTTCATATCTCAAGATCCAAGATCGATTCAGAGAATTCAAAGCACTTTCAAAATTCGACGAATAAATTAAATCACCACAGAGTCTTGAAAAAGGTAATAATTTTAAGATTCTGTGGTATTCTTTATGAAATCAATCGAATGGTTAAACAATTCAATCCGCTTTTTAGATCAAACCAAACTTCCGCTTAGCGAAGTCTATATCGAAACGTCAGATATTTCCATCTTAGCAGATGCTATTCGAACATTAAAAGTGCGCGGAGCTCCATTACTTGGAATTGCTTCCGCTTATGGCGTTTTACTTGGGATTCAAAACGAAATTCATTCACCGAAAGAAAAATTCTTCTCTGCATTTGAACATGCAGTAAATTTAATCTCTTCTACTCGTCCGACTGCAAAAAATCTTTTCTGGGCATTGGAACGAATGAGAAATATATTTCGTCTAAATTCTATCGATGATCCAAGACTGCTCTTTGACAAATTAAAATCTGAAGCACTGTTGATCCACGAAGAAGACCGGATAATGTGTGAGAAAATAGGAAAACATGGTGCTGAACTCATTCCTGACGGTGCTAAAATTTTAACACATTGTAATACCGGCGCGTTAGCAACCGGTGGTATTGGGACTGCATTTGGTGTTATTCTGACGGCTCGTAATTCCGGGAAAAATATTTCTGTTTTTGTAGATGAAACTCGTCCATTATTGCAGGGTGCGAGATTAACAATGTGGGAATTTCAGAAAGAAGGTATTCCGGCGACCTTGATCAATGATAATGCTGCTGCATGGACGATCAAAACAAAAAAAATTGATCTGATTATTGTTGGAGCAGATAGGATTGCAATGAATGGTGATTCTGCAAACAAAATTGGAACGTATAATCTAGCTGTGTTGGCAAAGGAACATCGTATCCCGTTTTATATTGCTGCACCAACTTCAACAATTGATCGTTCGATCCAAAGTGGAGAAGAGATTCAAATTGAAGAACGCGATGTGCAAGAAGTAACTAATGGATTTGGGAAACAAATTGCTCCAAATAATATTTGTGTATTCAACCCGGCATTCGATGTAACTCCAAGCCATTTGATCTCTGCGATCATTACGGAAAAAGGAGTGCTTCGGACCCCATTCTCAGATTCTATTGCGTACACGGTGAAGCAATGATCGTTGAAACGGAAGCGGTTGTTCTTCACGCATTCAACTATGGCGATACAAGTGAGATCGTTACCGTTTATACACGAAAATATGGGAAAATAAAAGTTGTTGCAAAAGGGACTCGAAATCCTAAATCGAATAAATTCGGTTCATCATTGGAATTGATGACGCATTCATCCATTGTGTTATATAAAAAAGAGCACAAAGATCTTCACTTACTTTCAAAAAGTGAGATCGTTTCTTCATTCAACAGAATGCAGGATGATTCGGAGAAGATATTTAGCGGTCTTGCATTGATAGAGTTGGTAAATATGGTGATGCACGATGAAGAGGAGAACGAAACGATATTTTCGTTGCTTGTAGAGTCATTACAAACGATCGATCGATCATCTAAAAATGGTGTAAATGTTTTACTTGGGTTCTTTGTTAGACTGTTTCGTCAGTTTGGATTTGGATTGAGCATCGATTCATGTTCAGAGTGTGAAAGGAAATCATCTGATAATGAATTTCAATCTGTCCAATTGCGGTTATCGGATGGGAAATTTATTTGTTCATCTTGTTCGAAGAATCAGACATCAAGCGGGGTTAAGATAACCGGTGGAATCTTAAAAACGTTATTGTTTCTACAGGAAAATCCGATTGGGAAATCGATACAATTATCTGTTCCGATTGCAATGCGTGATGAACTTTTTGCAACTTTGCAATCGTACCTTCGATATCATATTGAGTCTGTTAGAACTTTGAAGTCACTTTCAATGTTATATAGCATGAAATAATTTTGAATCATTAAGGAGAGAAATAATCTATGAAACGTTCCATTTTTGCAGCATTCTTTTTTATTACTATCGGTATTATTTTCGGAGCTGTTCTGGTTTCTGATTTTGACGGTGTCGGTCTCGGATTTGCACAACAAAAGCAGATAAAACTGGGGGCTGAGAAGTCGCCGACTAAAACTGATCTGAACCTTCAAGCAGCGAATGATGCATTCGTTAAAGTATCGAAAGAGGCTACTCCTGCTGTTGTATCGATTGTGGTTACAACAAAGGCACGTAAACCACAAGGTCGTGAAGAAGAGTTCTTCAAATATTTTCCTGATTTCCGTTTTCACCAGCCAGATGAACAGTCACAAGGTTCAGGATCCGGTGTAATCATTACAAAAGATGGATACATCATTACAAACAATCATGTTATTGAAAATGCAGCTGATGATGGAATTGAAGTTGCATTGAACGATACACGCCGGTTTAGGGCAAAACTTGTTGGGACTGATCCGTTGACCGATGTTGCTGTAGTAAAAATTGAAGGAGAAAACCTTCCGGTGGCAATGCTTGGTAATTCAGATGATGTTCAGGTTGGGCAGTGGGCACTAGCAATCGGAAATCCTCTTGGATTAAATTCTACCGTTACAGCAGGAATTATCAGTTATCTCGGTAGAAGTATTCGTATCATCAACGATAGTTATGGAATTGAGAATTTTATTCAAACAGATGCAGCAGTCAATCCGGGAAACAGCGGCGGTGCGTTGGTGAATATCTATGGTGAAGTTATTGGAATTAACACTGCAATCGCAACGACCAATCAGCGATATCAAGGATACTCATTTGCCATTCCAATCAATCTTGCAAAAACTGTTGTAACAGATCTTATTCAATTTGGCAAAGTTGAGCGTGGATATATCGGCGTCCAAATTTCTCAGGTAGACGAGACTCTTGCAAAAGCGAACGGTCTTGATAAAGCTGAAGGAGTTTTCGTTCAAGAGGTTGTCGGCGAAGCGGCTAAAGCTGCCGGTGTTAAAGCAGGCGATATCATTTTATCAATCGATGCCAAGCCGATGAAAGCTCCGAATGAATTACAGTCGTACATCGCTTCAAAACACCCCGGTGATAAAGTAAAACTTGTTATTTGGCGCGATGAAAAAAAGATCGAGAAAGTGATAACGCTTAAAGCTCGATCTGAGAATGGAACACTCGCCGCAAATAATAGCGGTAATGATGGTGAAGATACTGATGTCGAAGAAACAACGTCACGGGCTATTGATTTTAGTTCACTTGGTTTTTCGGTAAAAAAAGCTGATAGTCGATTAGTGAAAGACCGAAATGTTTCCAGTACGGTCTTGGTTTCGTCGGTCAAGAATTTCAGTGAAGCGGCAAAACGAGGATTAAACGAGAGCGATATTATCTTGCAAGTAGATAAAAAGCCTGTTGCAACTGTTTCTGAGTTTGAAAAAATTGTTAAATCTAAAAAAACAGGTGAAGCATTGTTGTTACTTGTAAAAGGAGCGCAAGGGAGTCCCCGATTTGTTGCGGTGATGATACCGTAATACCAAAACGATTGAAATAAATAAAAAGACCTGATAAGCATAAAAATACTTGTCAGGTCTTTTTATTTAATTTTGTATATTACTTTCAAAGAAAGATTTGTTTAAAACTTTTGACCACTAAGACACTAAGAAGTTTTTATTCCCCCTTGTGTGTAAGGTTTTGGGAGAGCGAAGGGAACAAGGGGGATGTAAAAACCCTGAATTCAATGAAAAATTATTTTTAAAAGGAAAAACTGTGATACGCTACTACACTGCAGGTGAATCTCACGGACAAGCTCTTGTTGGAATTGTTGAAGGAATTCCGGCGGGACTTTCTATTTCATCCGAATATATCAATCATCAACTCTGGAGAAGACAGCAAGGGTACGGCCGTGGCGGAAGAATGAGGATTGAAACCGACAAGGTTGAGATTCTTTCCGGTGTGCGATTTGGAAAAACACTGGGAACACCAATTGCATTGATGGTTCGAAATAAGGATTGGCAAAATTGGACAGAGAGAATGTCCGTTGAAGGAAGTGGAAAAGGAATTGAAAAGATCACACTTCCGCGTCCCGGTCATGCGGATTATGTCGGTTCGGTAAAATATGGATTCGATGATATCCGTAATGTGATCGATCGTGCGAGTGCAAGAGAAACTGCAATGCGTGTTGCCTGCTGTGCAATTGCGAAGAAGTTCCTGGAAGAATTTGGCATTCATATTGGCAGCCATGTCTTATCAATTGGATCAGTTGAATTACAAAAACGAGATTCTGTAGATAAACTGATTAAAAAATATTCGAATGAAATTTCTAAACTTTCTAACGATGCGGATAAATCTGAAGTGAGAATTTTGGATCGTTCAACTGAGTCAAAAGCAATTGCTGCAATTAAATCATGCAAGAAAAAAGGGGATACACTAGGAGGCATCTTTGAAGTGTTGGTATCCGGAATTCCAGTAGGATTGGGAAGCTATGTCCATTACGACAGAAAACTTGACGGACAACTTGCACAAGCAATGATATCAGTTCATGCAATTAAAGGTGTAGAAATTGGCGATGGGTTTGAAAACGCTCGACGGTTTGGTTCAGAAGTTCATGATGAAATGATATCAAAGTCCGGGGAAATTATTCGTCCAACGAACCGTGCAGGAGGATTAGAAGGAGGAGTTACAAACGGTGAACTTCTAGTTATCCGCGGAGCAATGAAACCAATATCGACTCTTGCAAATCCGTTGCGAACAGTTGATATAAAATCAAAAGAAACTCAAACATCACGTTACGAACGGTCTGATGTATGCGCAGTTCCTGCGGCTTCTGTTATTGGCGAAGG
>DMPG01000064.1 GCA_003456055.1 Bacteroidota bacterium
TTGATTCGATTCCATCAACGGTTAAACGTTCGGGATCAGTGCCGGCACCAAGCGATCCGTACACAAGATCGATCTTTGTCAGATCCGCACCGGCTTCTCCAGCAAGGAGTGTTGTTTCGGGTGTATTCAATCCCCGGTGAGCGCGGACGGTCAACAATGTTGATGGTTCAAGCCAGTGCTTCATCAGACGGATATTTTCCAAAGAAGTTATTGTTCCATCATTCTCATGCGTCAGCATTCCTTCTAGTAATCCCTCATAGCGCGCTTCCCACGATGGATTGATAATAAGAAATCCATCAATACCCCAATGTTCGCAGATCTTTCCGTGGGTGATATCCATTATTGGACATCCGCTTCCTAAAAATTTAAAGACAAGCGGCTGTCGATCATTATGCTGAATTTTCACTGCATGATTTGAAGTGTGAGATGTAAGCATCTGCTCAAGATTATGTAATTCATCCTTGGAGACATAACGAACTCCTTTTGGGAATTGGTGATGAGTATTTCCATCAACAATTTCTCTGTCACACAACAGATTATATTCTGTTCGCAGCTGTTCACGCTGAGGTTCGTTTCGAGCGTTGAGCAATTCTTTTCGAAGGTGAGCACGCTTAATACCGGGAGACGTTTTTCCTGCAGACCAGCGAAGTGTTTTTTCTACAATTTGCTCAAGTAGTGTCTCGATCTCTTGATGATGAAATTTGTATGAATGACTTGCCGGAATATTTTTTTTTATTTTAATTGTCGCTGCTGAATGCTGTTCAATTGTTCTTCCTTCGATATATGCAAGAATACTCTCGATCGAAGAATGTTCGTCAAATCCTTTGTCGAAACCGAGTTCAGCGGCAAGTTCAGGAGTTATTGCTTTACCACCGATAACAATTTTTGATCGGTCACGGATTCCCGCTGCATCCAACTGGTCAACAAACCGTGCAAGTAGTTCTGCGATACCATATCCGAGTGTTCGGCTGACTAAAATGAAATCATAGTTATCGCTCGAAGCTTTTTTTATGATACCTTCGATCGGAAGATCGGGTGCGAGCAGTTCTGTTTTATGTCCGTGTTTCGATAATTCAGCAGAAATAAGTTTTATACCGACATCGTGAACAGGATCGAGCGGTATGCAAAGGATATTCATTGGTTTCATTTCTTTAGTCCCAACTTTTTATTCAATAGCTGCAAGATACAATCAACCGAACATCAATCTATTTTAACCAGCGATAAGTATTTCCGGGTTTGTAAATATATTTTCGAAGACGGACGCGCATTCCATATCCGTCGAATTCTTCGAACATGATGTCAACATCGCCAAGATTCATTTCTTTGCCAAGTTGCAGTGCTAGACGTTTGCCTTCTTGTTTATCACTGCAGACGAGATATGTTTCAATATCGAGTCCATCCATAATGCTGTCGAAAGCAGATTCATTTTCCATTCGTCACCTTTAAAAAATAAAATGCTTCTCTTCTTCAATAGACAGAAGAAGAGAAGCAGGGGTGAAATTATTGCTGCTCGTACATCCCGGAATGCTCACAAATAATTTCCATGAGCATCACTAAACCGCGAACAACCATTCGTGCACGGTCCTGAACCAGTTGTCCCTGATTGTCGGATGTTCCGAGTCCGGGAGAGATGAAGATATTTGCATCGTACGAAATTGTCGGAATGATTCCCATTTGTGAGCAACCATCCTGCAGTAAGTTTGAACCTGCATACATATCTTCAATGGAGAAGATCGGAATTCCAAGTTTTCCATTCTTCCAGCTATCTTCATAATTGATCTCGACGGCGCAACTATTATAACTTTTCGTGATCTTGAAGAATTGTTTAATACGGGGATCGATCTTTGCAAATTCAGCAACGACCACTTCATGCAGATCGTCAACAGTTTTTGTGACACTCTTTGGATTGTCGCGGAGCAATTTCAATGCTGCAACCATTCCGGAGAGAGATTCTTTTCCCGGATCGAATGCAACGTATGCCGCTTTGCCGTATGAACCAGTTGTTCCGTACCGATTTCCATGAAGTCCCATAGCACGACGAATGGGGATCATTGCTTCTTCTTTTCCAATGATCAATCCGCCATGCGGGAAACTCGGTGCTTTATCAACGCTGTAGATCATGACATCCGCGCCGATTTTTTTGATGCTGTTACCGACGAGGGGAAGTCCCCATGCGTTATCAATGATATAAGGAACATTGTATTCTTTTGCGAGCTGTGCAATTCCTTTGGAAAGATTCGGAGTTCCGTCACTGTCTCTGTCTCCGTAACCATATCCGGGAGTATCATATCCGAGCGATGCAAATCCTGAAACCAATGTTTCGTTTCGTTTTGCTGCGACGCGCATTGCTTCGAGAGATTCTTTTACCTTAAGATTTTTCATCAACGGAACGGAATAATATTTTATTCCATGCACAGGATATTCCGCACCTTCCATCGGGACGTACACTGTATCAAGATTATTCTGACGTTTTCCGGAGAAGCCGAGCTCACCAGCTGTACTGCCGCGGTCTGCTAGGATATCTTTATATTTTGGGGGTACCGGCCGTCCATATCCGCCATGATGGTGAGTATGGCGCTCCAAAGGCATAATGTATCGTGCTCGGTAGTTCTCTCCACGGCCATGCATTGGCGGGGTCATTAGTGAATCAAACGTAACCCATAAGCCAGCTTCACAGGTGCTGACAGGTGCCGCATCATAATCATCGCCATAAACATCTTTGACGATCTCACGGATCTGATCGACATAAAAAGCCAACGGAACGACCTTCTTTGATTCAGCCTGGATCACTTTTTCAAGATCTTCACGAAGCGGGGCAGGGCATCCGGAAATTGCTCCGGTAAGTCCGATTGCTCCTTTTAATTCAGCGGGCATATTGAGCGTTTCAGCTGCTTTTTTTGCTTTAGCATAGATTGCCTGTGTCTCTGCTTGTAAGCGTTTGTACATTTGAAATTTAAATTTTGGTGCTGCCATTGTAGTAACCTTTCGTAATATGATAGTTCAGTTATTTCTTGAATCCTTGAATAAAAATCTCATCACCGAGCGCAAATCTTAATTGCACACCGGATTTTCGTTCTTTCATTTTTATTATTGTGTTTTGATGGTTTGGCATGTGAGTGTCGTCGTAACCTACAAGTGTGCCAATCAAATGTGAATTACAGTAAACGGGATCACCGTTGAGCAATACTCCGCCATTCGTTAGTTCAACAAAAGCGAGATACGCGATCTTTTCTACAAATCCGCCCGGACTTGCATCTTCTTCATCAGTACCGATCAATTCAATGATCGTTCCGGCAGGGAATG
>DMPG01000099.1:0-3653 GCA_003456055.1 Bacteroidota bacterium
GGAATTGAGCTTCGTGTACTATCCTTCACTCCGTCTATCGTTCAATCGAATCCTGTCGTCGTTTTCGTTGCGGGCTGGATAACGCAAATTGATGCTTGGAAAAGCGTTCTGCAGGAGATGACGAAAGATTTCACCGTACTGTACGTTGAAACTCGGGAGAAAATATCATCGCGGATCGATGGTAATGCCGAATATAGCATCGAAGCAATCGGGAATGATATTGCAAGATTGATTGAACAATGGTCTTTCCCTCCCAATGGATATGTGCTCGTTGGAAGTTCGCTTGGAGCAACAGTCATTGTGGAATGCTTTCATACTCTCACCAAAGTACCTGCCGCTCTTGTGCTGATCAGTCCCAATGCGGTATTCAGGGTTCCGATGATTTGGAAAATGATCATTGCGTTATTCTATCCGCCGTTCTATATTTTCCTAAAACCGTTCGTAAAATGGTATTTAAAACATTTTCGGTTAGATGTAAAAGTTGATGAAGCGCAATACAAAAAATACAGCGATGCTTTGGATGCCGCCGATCCATGGAAACTCAAAAAAGCAGTAATCGCTTTAGAACAATATTCAATTTGGCATCGGCTTGAGGCATTGCAATGCCCGGTGCTTCTTGTCGGAGCTTTAAAGGATCTGATACACGAGCCTGATCATTTCCAAACAATTGCTTCAATGATCCCGCAGGTTTCTGTTGTTGATCTGGAGACAAATGCCAATACGCACAGCCCGATTGTGGTTGTAGAGATACGAAAATATCTCAATAAGATCCTGTAAAGTTCTGCATCGTAATATCATCCTACTACTGAAAAAGGAAACTTGCATGCCCAAGATCAAAATAATTCTTAATCCAACGGCAGGAATGAATTCGGCAAAAGAAAAAATTCCATTGATCAAAGAATTATTAAAAAAATATGATGTTGACTATGATATGGATATAACGCAAAGGATTGGCCATGCAACCGAAATTGCCGAACGTACTGATGGTAATCAATACTCCATTATCGTGGCGGCAGGTGGTGACGGAACATGCAATGAAGTCCTGAATGGATTGATGACTGCAAAGAATGCAGGTCGAACAATTCCTGCAATGAGTGCTCTTCCTATTGGCAGAGGAAATGATTTCCATTACGGAATGGGTCTGCCACATGGGTTGGAGGAAAATATCACCATTATTGCACGAGGTAACAAAAAGTTTATGGATGTCGGAAAGGTTGTCGGAGGCATCTATCCACAGGGGAGATATTTTGGCAACGGAATCGGCGTTGGGTTTTCGACGATCGTTGGTTTTGAAGCAGCGAAATTAAAATTCATCCATGGATTTATCACCTATGTGATAGGAGCAGTGAAGACTCTTTTTTTATATTATCACGCACCATATCTGAAAATGGAACTGGATGAACTTATTCTGAATCAAAAATCCATTGAAACATCGATTATGATCGGCAGGAGATTCGGAGGAGCATTCTTCATGGCTCCATCGTCGTTGAATGATGACGGGTTATTTGATTTGTGTATTGCAAACGACCCCCCGCGACTAGAGATGATGAAGTTGATGGGCAAATATATGAAAGGGACGCAAAGCAGCAGTCCATTTGTCTCTACGAAACGCGCTCGCAACGTAACGCTGACGGCTATTGATGGGACACTTGCTGTTCATGCAGACGGCGAAACAATTTGTGAAAAAGGTGATTCCATAAGAATTGAATGTCTTCATCGCCAGATACAGATCATATGTGAATGACAGATACCATTGTAACTTCAGTATTCTCTGGAGATAATAAAATTGTTGGGTCAGAAAGGCACTATGAAAGAAATTCTTGCCCCAAACGGAATTGATTTTTTTGATGTTGACCACACTATTGTCGACGGAACGACCGGTCTCCAATCAATAGTGACGGGGATCGAATTACAGATCCTTCCTTTAAGCATTTTGTATTCTATCCCGAAACTCTACCTGCAATACAATTTCGGCAGTTTGGATATTCGCATTGCGGCTCAATGCATTCAGGCTTTGAAAGGAATACCGAAAGCAGATGTACTGAAAATAGGGACACAAAATTTTAGGAAACGAACATTCCCTAGAATTTTTAAGGACGCCGAAAAATGTATCGCACAACGTGCTTTATCCGGAAGAATGATCGTGTTGATCACATCGTCATTCGCTCATCTCATACAACCGTTGGCATCGTATCTCCATGTAGAACATGTTCTGTCAAATGCGCTGTTGTATGACAATGACCGAACATCGGGATATTTACAGGAACCGTTTTTATTTGGAGGAGAGAAAAAGACACAAGCCCTTAAATTCATGGAAACGCATGGAATCTCTCCGTTGGATTGTTCTTTTTACACTGATAGTTATAACGATCTTTCTCTGCTTGAAATTGTCGGGGAACCTGTTGCAGTCAATCCGGATTACCGTTTACGAAAAATAGCACGTACGCGCAATTGGAAAATTGAAAAATTCAGCGAGTATGTCCGTTCTTGATAGTTAATGAATGAGTTATGATTTCAGACTTTATGAAATGACTTGACTCTTCATATTGGAAAGGATACATTTTTACTATTAGAAATTGTTTTTTTGCAAAAAGGACGAAATATGGCAGGTGTAAAATTTATCGAGCACGTAGGGAAAAAAATTCTATCAATTGATTTTGCTCATGCTGAATTGGAAGAAATCGTTGCAGTAATAAAAGAAGCAAAGTTTCTCATTTCAAAGGAACCGTTAAAGTCTGTCTTAACAATTACAAACGTGCAGGGAATTCGTATAGGTTTTGGCACTGTCAGAGTTCTGAAAGATCTAGCTGTGTCCAATAAACCATTTGTCAAGGCTGGGGCGGTGATCGGGTTGAATAGTTTACAGAAAATTGAGCTCGACGTTATCATGAAATTTTCCGGAAGGAAATTCCCATCATTTTCCAGCTTTGCAGAAGCGGCTGATTGGCTCATCAATCATAACTCCAATCAATAATACCGGTTGACTTCTCCCACCACTATTCAAATATTTTTTAGGATCCGAGTTTCCCCTATCGGATACCCTTCAAAACATTTAGATAAAATTATTTCTTTCCAATATGGACCACCAACGGTTGTTTTATATTTTCAGAGAACCTTTCAATATAAGCGTTCCATTCCTTTTCTGACGCAAAATCACCGCTCAACGTCCAACCGGCACCGGCATAATATATAATGGTGGATTTTTTCTTGAGTGAAGAGTTCATTAACCAATGGATGCTGTCTTCCGATGATACACTTGGCTGCCAATATCCCATCACAACTGCAGTCCCAAGATATCCAACCGAACTATCGGCAGTTGTCAATCCCCACAATGTCATCCACCCTTGCTTTGTGTTTTGCAGTGCATATGTATTTTTCCGTTTCACAAGTCCGGCAACACAGGTAAGATCATCGATGGAAAGATTCGAGATGAATTGTTCTTCGATCTTGTTCAGATTACTTCCGGCATCAAGCGTGACCCGTTTTATTTCTAGAACTTCCATGGTATCGAGTTTTAGTTTGGGAAAATATAATTCAAACGAAACCCGGATTGGTCCGTTGGTAATAACGCGATAGAAAGAAAACAGTCCTGATTGAACCAGATTCCCTTTCCAATGAATACCTGCGCTTCCGCAGCCAAGAGATCTCCCTAC
>DMPG01000099.1:3663-7807 GCA_003456055.1 Bacteroidota bacterium
TCTTCCCCATCATACCATTTTTTTATGACCGGATATCGCACCCTCTTGTTCCAAACATCTATTCCATTCTTTACATCACCGGCTAATGGCGATCCATAGACTCGAAATGCGATCCGATCATTTTCCCAAGCAAAATCCTGTCTCGGAAGAACAAACCGTCCATCAACAACACTGGGAGTTTCTTTCTCTGTTGTCGTTGATATGCTCAGAATAAATTTCTTTTTCTCTTTTGGTGTGAATGACGCTTGAAAAATGAGAATGTCGTTAACTCCATCAAAGTTTTCATCAATCATCTGATGAACCAGTTTCTTTGATGATTCACCTATTATGATATCCTTTCCTTGAAATTCAGGATTTGATTGATACAGTCCGTGAAGATTTATTGTTATCGTTTCCGATAAACGAGAGTGTTTCGAAGGATTTGACACTGTAATCGTTAACGATTGGCCATATGTCATTGTTAATGCAAGCAAGGACAATGGTACGATTTTTAAGATTCTATTCATTGGATTTCTCTTTAAGTATGAAAAGTGATTTTGTAAAACCTGATCTGATTCTTTCAATGTTCAGTTTTATTTAGTCTTCTATAGTCAAATACGTTCCTTTAAACTCTTGGGAACGAACTTCTATCACTGCTTTTTTTAAAGGAATATGTTTGAACAGAATCTGTGCTTTGCCGTTCGCCATTTCTATAACACTGCTCCCCTTTGGAGTTCCGGTGGTTGTTGACAGAATCCCACCGCTCAGCGCAGTAAAATAAACACGAGTATTCAAATCGGTATTGCGATTACCGTTTTTATCGACGGCATATGCTGTAATGAGGTAATCACCACTGGTAGTCCGTTCATGTGTCAATACAAGATTATCGGGTTTATCAATTTTTTTGGATGAATAGAGGATCGACAATATGTCCTCTGCAACTTTTTTACCGTCATGATATCCATCGGCACGAATAACATTCGTTCCTTCATTAAATTGTACATCCCAATGCAATCCTGAAGCGGGAAATTGTTTGATATCTTTCTTTACTCTGCCTTGATTTACTCCATTGACGAACAATTCCACCTCACGGCAATTACTGAATACTTTGACCAACTTCTTTTCATTCGGCAGACCATTTCGTTCGGTCCATGTATGAGATGTAATGTAGCAGAACTTTGGATCAGTCGCCCAATAACTTTTAAAGACATAGTATGCATCTTTAGGAGTATTGTTCATATCAACCAATCCTTTTTGATTCACATACGGAATCGGATTTTCAGGGCGAAGTGGTGTTGTAAAATCCCGGAAAATCCATTGAGCCGAACCGGTAAACCAATCCAGGTTCTCAGTGACGTGCAGATACCAATCGAACAGATCAACAATATAACTTTCGCTCCAGTCACCATTGTTAGCGATGCTGCTGCTTTTATATTTATTGATCGGTTCATCACCGCCAACGGTCGTCACTTTTCCATCACCATCAATCGGATTCTCTGTATGTCTCCCCATATGACTATCTCCGCCAAATTCGGCGTGGAAGTATCTCTTGTACGAATCGCGCGCCTTGAGCAGAGTTTTCTCATAATTTTTATAAACATCCGAATACCACCCCGACCAAATTGATGGGGAAAAAACATCGACAACATCTCTTGCTGCAGGAAATTTCCTTGTTGTTGTATTACGATATGGATCGAGCTCTTTTGCAAGCGTATGTAACTGTACAGCAAATGCTTTCAAAGAATCCGGCGAATCTCCACCCTGAAAATCTGGAAGCCAATCGCTCTCATTCCCGATGGACCAAAGAATGATCGAAGGATGATTATAATTTTGAATGATCATCTCCTTGAAAATATTCTTTGTGTTTTTCTGCCATACCTGATCACCCATTCCCCCGCGGCACCATGGATTTTCATCCCACACCAGTAGTCCAAGTTCATCGCATGTCCGATATACTTCAAGTGCCTGAGGATAATGTGCAAGCCTGACAAAATTGGCCCCCATTTCTTTGATCATCGCTATATCTTTTCTATGAAGACTATCCGGCAAGGCATTACCATAACCGGAAAGTTCTTCGTGGCGGTGTGTTCCGCGAATCAACACACGTTCGCCGTTCAGATAGAATGCACCGTGTTCTTTGAATTCAAACCAACGNNAATGCGATCTGATATTTTGTCTATAATTATCCCATTCTCGATGAGACTACATTCGATCGTATACAAATTCGGCACCGACGGAGACCATAGCAACGGTTTTTTAATTTCAGGAAATTCGCAATCGATTTTCACCGCACCATCGTTCAGCACAACATCCATTTTTTTATTGACAACAATTTTTCCTGATTTGTCTTTAATTATTCCTTCAATTTTATAATTTGCTTTTTTATGAGAACGAATAAATAATTGAATCTTCGTTGTTGCTTTTTGCACAGAGACTTCCGGTGTGTGGACAAGTATTTTGTTAAAATGAGTTTGCGGAAGTATATTAAGCCGGACGTTCCGCGTTATGCCACCATACAGGATAAAGTCAGATTTCTGCGAGGGTATGACAAAAGGATCAAATGAATTGTCTGCTTTCACCACAATACTATTGTGTTCTCCCGGTTTAACGAACGGTGTGATATCAACATCAAATCCCACGAATCCGCCGATATGTCCTCCTGCTGCTTTCCCATTCACATAGACTTCACAATTCATATTCACTCCCTCGAAGTGAAGTTGGAAAATGGCATAGTTCTTCATAACAGGAATGAATATCTCTTTTTCATACCAACCAACAGATCGCCTGTACCCAGGTTCCTGATCGAGCGCATCGGTTTTGTTCCATGTATGCGGGAGATTTACTTTTTGCCATTGCTTTGTAGTCTGATAGAGGTCCGAAATTTTTTGAATATCATCTTCCAGATAGAACCACGTTTCATTGATATCAATGCTCTGTCTTGCAGGTACATCGGCAATATATTTTCCCTTCTTCTCAATTTCGTAGTTTTTCTTCAGGCATTCAATAAAATAAAAGTCTCCTGCCGGATAGGATTCATCAATTCCCATTTTTTTTGCATAGTTATAAACGGTATGAAGAATAATTCCTTCTTCAGTTTCTCGTTTGCTGTTCGCAAACAGATAGTTCGTCTTAAGGGAGGTGGTGATCTGTTGTGCAATCGTGCGATATCTTTCATACGAACTCTTCTCCGTTACCAGATCGGAGAGAAGAAACATACCGGAAGCAGCAATGGCTGAAGCAGATGCATCTCGTATAACTGAATCTCCTTTCAGATCAAGATCCCAATACGGGATAAGATCATCGGGAAGTCTTTGAAGAAAATACTCGGACATTTTTTGAGAGATCATTAAAAATCGCTCGTCACGTGTATACTTATACGCAAGGGCAAATCCATAAATACCCCACGCCTGCCCACGCGCCCACGTAGATTCATCGGAATTGCCTTGATGAGTACGCTTCTTTTCAACCTTTCCACTGATCGGATCGAATGCAACGACGTGATATGATGAATAATTATTTCTTATATGTTCGTTCATGCTTGTGATGGCGTGCCGATAAGCAATATCATAAAACATATTTTCACCGGTTTCCTGTGCTGCCCAGAAGAGAAGTTCCAGATTCATCATTGTATCGATGATCATTAAACCTTCCCTGTCATTCGATCCTAATTTTCCCCACGCTCTGATGAAATTTCCTTTTTTATTGTATCGCTTTACCAGCATGCGGGCGGCCTGGATGGCAGCGTCCTTATATTTTTTCACTCCGGTATGTTGATATGCTTTCACGCAAGCATTAAAGAATATAAACCCAAGATCGTGGGTATTATCAAGCATGGCATATTTAATCAGACTATCAGCATGGATTATTGCTCTTTTTTTGTATTCTGCATTTCNNGTTGATATGCTCTCACGCAGGCGTTAAAGAAAATAAATCCAAGATCATGGGTATTATCAAGCATTGCATATTTAACAAGACTGTCGGCATGGAGCAATGCTCTTTTCTTGAATTCAACATTACCGGTCATATCGAACATATACCATAGTTCACCCGAGGTAAAACCGGAGAACCAATTCGGTTTATCATCAAAAACCCATTTGCCATTCAATGTGTACAATGGAAATCTTCCGTTGAAGATTTTGTCCTTTCTGATCAATTGATCCCCAAC
>DMPG01000243.1:0-1223 GCA_003456055.1 Bacteroidota bacterium
AAATGTCTTACTAACGGCAATCAATTTAATATCAACAGCATTTCTACCAATCTCGAGACAGATTTTTCCTATGTTTTCCTTAATATTTTGAACGTTTTTGGCAACCATGATTAAAGAATAAGAAGAAATATATATTATTATCACGCTAAAAACAATAAACTTCAAAAAATGAATGAGAGCTTCAAAAGATAAAACGGTAATAGTAAAAGTCTCATTTATTGAATGAAATTCAATATTTATCCAATAATTGACATTTGAATTGTTGTTTTTCCAAAAATTTTTATCAGATGGTGGATTGAAACCCTTTAGCATGAGTCATATTTAATCAATTTGGTTTTTTACAAATGAAATCATAGGGTATTTAGGAAAGTCCTTATTACATGAATAAAAACTTAAGATATAACNNACTGTTTTTTTGAATGAAAAAAACAAGATTCTACAAATTTAAATAAAAACTGTCTTATGAGAACTTTTAATGGATTTTCAGATAATACCACAATGTTCAGAGGCAGGCATTTACTAATGTCTCTTACAGGAATTTATTGAGCGGAATGTTGTGTTTCAATACTTTTTAGGCGAGAGATTTTTTTTCTTTGAATTTTTCTTATTCAATGTTTTTACATTAAAGACAGATTTGACTGTCAAAACGGGACATTCAGCCGTTCGAACAACCCGTTCTGCCACACTTCCAAGCAGTATATGTTGAATACCAGTACGTCCATGGGTATTCATGATAATAATGTCTATTTTTTCAACTTTAGCATATTGGACAATTGTTTGTGCGGCATTCCCTTCGGTGATAACAATATTCAATTTTTTGGCAAATGATTCTTTAATATTTTTAACATATTCATGTAATCGTTGTTCTTCATATTGAAGAATCTCACTTCTAAATTTATCAAACGTCAGGTCTACGGTATGGTAAGCAACAGTAGGCAAGTTATCCACACAATAGAATAATGTTACTGCTGCATTCTCCTTTTCGGCCAACCACACGGCATATTGTATTGCTGAATGTGATGCCGTAGACAAATCAGTTGTAACGAGAATTTTTTTAATTTCTATCATGTACTACTCTTCTTTAGAATGCTCTTTCTTGTGTTGTATATCGAATCTTTGCATTTGCTCACGTAATTTTGAAAATCGCATATTCACTTCCTGAATGCGTTCGCGAAGTTTCTTGTAGTCCAAAGGATATTGGGGATGTTCTTCATAATAATGAG
>DMPG01000243.1:1248-13569 GCA_003456055.1 Bacteroidota bacterium
AAGTTTTGTTTCAGCTGAAGGCATTACATTTTTTCCTTTGATTGATATGATTGATTTGATTTTTGGAACCATTCTTCCAATTCGTGCCTCACATTTGGATGTGCAATTGCAATGAGTAATTCAGCACGTTGACGGAGTGTTTTCCCTTTGAGTGAAACAATACCGTACTCGGTTGCCACATAATGAATGTCAGCACGCGTAGTAACCACTCCGGCACCTTGTTTTAAGGTCGGAACAATTCGTGAATACTTTCCGTTCTTCGTCATTGATGGAAGAGCGATAATTGCTTTTCCCCCTTTGGATGCTGAAGCTCCTCGGACAAAGTCTAACTGACCCCCAAACCCACTATAGATTTGTGTCCCAATTGAATCGGAACAGACTTGACCACTAAGATCAATTTCGATAGCTGAGTTGATCGAAACCATTTTATCGTTCTGTGAGATCAAAAATGGGTTGTTTGTATCATCAGTAGGCAAAAGTTTTATCTCTTTATTGTGATTGACAAATTCATACAGTTCTTTTGAGCCAAGAATAAATGTTGCAATGGATAGACCCGGATGAACTGTTTTTCGTTTATTGGTAATCACTCCTTTTTGAATCATCTCCATCAAACCATCGGAGAACATTTCTGTATGGACACCAAGATCGTTTTTACCATCCAATGCGCTCATAATTGCATTTGGTATTCCACCAATCCCAAGCTGTAACGTTGAACCATCTTCAATAAGCGGTGATATTATCTGAGCAATCTTTTGTTCTATCTCACCAATCTCAGGTTTTTCCAATTCGCACAGTGATTCATTATGTTCCACGATGTAGTGAATTTTTGAGATTGGAACCAATGATTCACCATATGTAAACGGCATTTTTTGATTGACCTGAGCAATAACCACTTTTCCCTTTTCAATGGCTGCTTTCGAGGCGGCACATTCCACACCAAGACTGACAAATCCATCTTCGTTTGGCGGTGAGACCATTATATACGCAACATCCAGTGGAATAATTTCTTTAAAAAAAAGAGATGGTATTTCACTCAAAAAAACCGGTATATAATCTGCCTTATGAGATTGAATTGCTTTTGGCGCCGCTGCTCCGACAAAGAATGAAACATGCCGAAGATTTTTATGGTTCGTATCTTCGTCAAACGGATCTTTACCCATCAACAACAAATGATAGACCGATACATCTTCCAATTCATTTTTTCTTTTTGCAAGAGTCGTTAAAAAAGATTTTGGTGATGCAGCATTACCGCTCACATAAACGTTATCGCCTGAATGAATCAATCGTGACGCATCTTCAATACTAATCAATTCTGTTTTAGGAGAATTGAATGTATGCTGGAATGATATTGAATGTCCTTGATCGATTTCAGATGAAAGCATTTGTCAATCCATTCTTTCTTCTAATAGGTCTGTATTACCGTATAATAAATTGTATGAACATTGAAATATCGCTATTTTTAACTGCACCATTTCTTCTTCGCTCAGTGGTTACCGAAGAACAGAACATCCGTTTACCATCGACTGATAAATAATTTTTTGTAAGAATATGTAAAAAACAATTTCTGCAGCCAGCGCAACGTTGATCAACAAAAGTCTTCCAAGTCTTTTTGTAATGATGCTGACTTCTCCATATAAATATCGGGTACTATTCATGCATTTTTAGACTAAGATCTTTCAAGCGAAATAGTAACTAGATTGACAGCTTCACCAATCATTTCAGCTTCTCTTCATTTGTTGTAAAATGCAAAGAGTGTACCGAATGATTTTGTTAAAACATTGTTATTTTTAGTAGTTTTAAAGGATTTCTATTCCAAAGGTGGGAAATCTGAACTTTGTTTCTTATTCATGGGAGAAAAAAAAGTCCCGCCGAAGCGGGACAGAGAAAGCAGTAATTAATATTCCGGTGCCATTTCCCACTTTTCGGATGAACGCCAAAGTTGGGAAAGCAGCATATCACGCATCAACATGAATTCTTTTGGTAATCTGTCATACAATTTAATGAATAGTTCTTCGTGGGAAAGGATTTCTTTTTTCCATAGCTCCTTATCAACTGCCATCAATTCATAAAATTGTTCCTGAGATATATCATGCCAGCCGGTAAAATCCATATCCTCATACCGCGGCATCCACCCGATGGGGCTTTCAATTGCAAATGCTTGTCCATGGACCCTCTCAACTACCCACTTAAGCACACGCATATTGTCGCCGAAACCAGGCCATAAAAAATTTCCATCAGCATCTTTCCTAAACCAGTTTACATTAAAAATGCGGGGTGGGTTATACACTTCTCTTCCAATTTGAAGCCAATGATTGAAATAATCCGCCATATGATATCCACAGAATGGAAGCATAGCAAATGGATCACNNCTGCTCCTGCTGCTGCTGCTGTTGTTTCAGATCCCATCGTTGCAGCCATATAAACGCCGAAATTCCAATTGATAGCCTGAGTAATCAAAGGAATTGTTGTACTACGTCTACCGCCAAAAATAAATGCACTGATCGGAACACCTTCTGGATTCTCCCATTCCTTATCGATTGAAGGACATTGATTTGCAGGAGCGGTAAATCGAGCATTCGGGTGTGCTGCCTTTTTCCCGTTATGTGGAGTCCATGGATTTCCCTGCCAGTCAGTCAGTTTTGCAGGAGGGGTTTTTGTCATTCCTTCCCACCATACATCGCCATCTTCTGTTAAAGCAACATTAGTGAAGATGGTATTTTTTGTTATTGCCGCCATTGCATTCTGATTCGTTTTCTCTGATGTTCCCGGAGCAACTCCAAAATATCCGGCTTCAGGATTTATTGCATATAATCTTCCGTCGTGACCAGGTTTGATCCACGCAATATCATCACCAACCGTTGTTATTTTCCACCCCGCAAAAGATTTTGGAGGAATCAACATTGCAAAATTGGTTTTCCCGCATGCGCTTGGGAATGCTGCCGCAACATATGTTTTTTCTCCTACAGGGCTTTCAACTCCAAGAATTAGCATATGTTCTGCTAGCCATCCTTCATCACGGGCCATTGATGATGCAATTCGTAAAGCAAAACATTTTTTCCCGAGCAATGCGTTTCCGCCGTATCCGCTGCCGAATGACCATATACTTCTTTCTTCCGGAAAATGGACAATATATTTTTGTTCCTTATTACATGGCCATGCAACATCCTTTTGCCCTTCATGCAATGGCATACCAACAGAATGTATACAAGGAACAAATTCTCCATGCTCACCGAGAACATCATACACGGCTTTTCCCATTCGTGTCATGATCCGCATGTTTGTAACAACATACGGTGAATCAGATATCTCAACACCAATGTGAGCAATCTTTGAGCCAAGAGGCCCCATGCTGAACGGAATGATATACATTGTTCGACCACGCATACAACCATTAAACAATTTATTCAATGTGGATTTCATCTCTTTGGGATCTACCCAATTGTTCGTTGGACCTGCATCAGCACGGCGTTTACTGCAAATAAATGTTCTATCCTCAACTCGCGCAACATCAGAAGGATCTGAAATTGCAAGATAACTGTTTGGACGTTTTTCTGCATTAAGTTTCTTAAACGTACCACTTTTAACCATCAAGTCGCATAATTCATTGTATTCTTTTTCAGAACCATCACACCAATAAACAGAATCTGGTTTAGTGAGAGCAACAATTTCTTTAACCCATTGTTTTAATCGTTCATTTTTTACGTATCCCGGAATTTCCATTATCGCCTCTTTGAAAACAGTGAATAAATATTGTTTTTACATTTCTTCTCGTGACATTCTATGCGCATCCTACTAACGTAGGAATAGGTACACTATTATTTCAACGGAATCCCTAGTTCTTCAAATTTTCGGTACAAAGTCGATAAACTAAGTCCTAAATCTTTTGCAACTTTATCTTTATCTCCATTGTGGTGTTTTAATTTTTGTTCTATATATCGGCGTTCAAACATATGTACGGCATCTTTTAATGATTGGGATGAATAGTCTATTATCGAAAGTTGAGCACTCGCTTGCAACTCTTCCGGCAGATGCTGAACATCAATTAATTCTGCCTCACAAAAAATCATCGCACGCTCTACGTTATTTTGCAGCTCACGAATCTGTCCTTTCCACTGGTGATTCACTAGCGCGCTCATCGCTTGATTGGAGATACCTTTGATCGGTTTTCCCATTTCACTGCGGAATTTTGTGATAAATGAATTCACTAATAATGGAATATCTTCTGATCGTTCACTCAATTCCGGAAGATGAATTTCAACCACATTAAGTCTATAAAAAAGATCTTCTCGAAATTTTCCCTTTGCGATCTCATCTTTAAGATTTCTATTGGTAGCAGCGATAATTCGAACATTCACATTGATCGTATCATTACTCCCTACTGGTGTGATTTCTCTCTGTTCTAATGCACGTAATAGTTTTGGTTGAAGATGAAGGGGCATCTCGCTAATTTCATCCAATAACAATGTTCCCCCTTCAGCTGCTTTTAAAACTCCATCTTTGTCATTGGTTGCGCCGGTAAAAGAACCCTTTTTATGGCCGAACAATTCACTTTCGAACAATGTCTCTACAATAGCTCCGCAATTAATTGCCATAAATCGTTTATGATTCCTCCGACTGTGCGTGTGAATAGCCCGCGCAACAAGTTCTTTTCCCGTTCCGCTCTTTCCGGTAATCAACACTGTCCCTTCTGTCGGGGCTACCTTTTGAATATCAGCAAATATTTTTTTCATCGCTTCGCTTTGTCCGATGATGGATGAAAAATCGAACTTCCTATTTACTTCCTGACGAAGCAGAGTGTTTTCAAGAACAAGCTCTTTATAATCAAATAATTTTTTAATGCGATAAATCAGATCGTCAAATTCAATCGGCTTTAGAAGGTAATCATACGCCCCCTTTCGGATTGCAGCAATAGCAGTTTCAACTGAAGCATATGCAGTAATGATGATGACAAACGTTTGAGGGAAGCGTNNAATAATTCCGGGCCACGCAGTTCCGGCATTTCAATATCGGTGATCACCAAGTCGAAAGGACCCTCGTTCAGTATTTTAAGGGCAACTGCACCATTCTCCGCTTTACGGACAAAGTATCCTTCTTTCTCAAGAACAAAACTAATAGAATCACGAATGATCTCTTCGTCATCAACAACCAAAATCTTTTTTTTCATTTATGCTCCCTTAACCGGTAGTCGTACTGTAAACGTTGTGCTTTTTCCCTCTTCGCTCTCCACAAAAATATCACCGCCAAAATTTCTAACAATACCCATACTTACCCAAAGTCCAAGACCTGTCCCTTTACCGACTTCTTTTGTTGTAAAGAAGGGATCAAATAATTTCCCAATGTTTTTTTCAGATATTCCAGAACCGTTGTCTTTGAATACAGCTTCGACACATTCTCCTCGCAATGCGCTCGAAACAAAGATATGTCCCTGCTTTCCTTCGCATGCATCAACGGCATTCATGAGAATATTCAAATATACTTGCAGCAACTGATCCGGTACTGCGTGAATCATTGCAAGATTCTCTTCAAGGGCAACATCAAAAATCGTAGCGCGGGATTTTTTTCCGTACTGAACGATATTAAGTGCTTCCCGGATGATCAAATTGACGCTAACATCTTTAATATCATGGGTCGAGGGCCTGGAAAAATCAACCAATTCGCGCAGAATTTTTGATATACGGTTGATCTGATTCTTCGCTAATTCAAGTTTCTCTTGAACAAAATCATCACTTGATTGTCTTTGCACCAACTGAACGAGAGAGGAAATTGAAGTTAAAGGATTGCCAACTTCATGCGCAATGCCAGCCGCTAGAGTGCCAAATGTTTCCATTTTTTGAGAACGCACAACTTGACGTTCAAGGATTTTTTGTTCCGTAATATCTCTATGTGCTCCCAAAAATCCTATTACTTTTTTTTGTTCATCAACAATTGGAGAAATAACCAATTCAGTATGAAATAATTCTCCAGACTTTCGTTTATTTTGTATCTGACCTACCCATTGCTGTCCTGCAAGGATCTTTACCCAAACTTTTTTCCAAAATTCTTTTCCATGTTTACCACTATTCAGCACGCTTGGATTATTTCCGATCAATTCCTCCCGTGTATATCCACTAATGTTTACATATGCGGGATTGGCATAGATGATTTTCCCTTCTGGATTTGTGATCTGAATAGGATTCGCTGTTTGATGGATAACCTCAGAGAAACGAAGCAGTTCCAACTCTTTTTCATGTTGGACAGTAATATCTTTAACAATCACAAGATAAATGGCTTCTGGTTCAGAAATCAAAGGTATTACATTCAGTTCAGCGAAAAAATATTCTTTCGCTGTTATATAGAAATCGGTTCTAAAAATAACTGCTTGGCTACGAAATGAACTTTTAAATAGATCCTTACTTCCAACAGCAAAACAGTTTGCTAGATTTGAATGAGAGAAATTTCGATTTTTTACTTTTGAATTTTCGTCAAGAATATCTGCAGAGACGTCTACTAGAAATGCAAAATCTTGTAGTAGATTAAAGACTTGTTTGTATGTTTCTAGTGTGATTGTCATCGGTTTTGATTTGTAATTTCAAATTACAACAAATTTAGGCTGATTTCAATGAGTGTTTTTGCATAAATGACTAGAAATTAGCTATTATTACACCAAAATAGGACTAATAATTCTTTTATTGTCCATTTTTAGGCATTCACATTATTTATAATTCCTATATGTCTTCATTCATCGTAACAGTGAAAAGAGAAATCTATCCACCAAATAAATTATCCTTTCGGTCATCACGATAACATTATTTGGAAGTTGGCAGGCAACGTTCATTAGATTCTTTAAAATAAAATAGCCAGCATACGCTGGCTTCATAATATTTCTTCAGTTTAATAAATTATTGGTAAATAACTGATCTCATCGAAACTGAACTCATATCAAAATCATTGTTGAAAAATGTTGGGATATCTTTTTTATTTTGGAATCCAAGAACATACAACAACGGTAAAAAATGATCATATGTTGGATGTGCTGATTTTGCTAATGATCCTAGTTTTTGAAAATCGAGTATTGCTTGGTGGTTTCCTGATTCAATCCATTTTGCGATGGTAGAATCAAATTCCAATGCCCAGTTGTATGGTTTATTACTATTAAAAGTCACTGCTTGCAAATTATGGACGATATTTCCGCTTCCGATAATTAAAACTCCTCTTTCACGGAGAACCTGTAACTGTTTAGCAATTTCATAATGATACTGCATTGATTGGTTATAGTCGATACTAAGTTGAAAAACCGGAATATCTGCTTTCGGAAACATCTGCATCAATACACTCCACGTTCCGTGATCGAATCCCCAGTCATCATCCAATAAAATGTGCGGCTTAGCAACAAGCAATTGAGTCTCTTTTGCAAACTTCGCAGTTCCGGGTGCCGGGTATTGCTGCGCAAATAGTTTTTCAGGAAAACCTCCAAAATCATGAATCGTTTTTGGTTTTTCCATTGCAGTTACTTTTGTTCCTCTTGTAAGCCAATGTGCCGAAACAGAAAGAATTGCCGTCGGCTTCGGAAGCGTTCTGCCATATTCTTTCCATGTGTTACTGAACTTATTGTCTTCTATTGCATTCATAGGATTACCATGACCAATAAATAGTAACGGCATTCTTTCAGTCTTGCCAATATCATCAATGACATTTTTATATTCATGAAGATTCATACTACTTCCTGCAAATGGTAAAACCGCTGCCAAAGTCAAAAACTCTNNCAGTTTAGTTCAAAGAAACCGCCGGGAACATCGCTCCCGCCATATCGTGAAACATTAGTTCTGTGAATGTATAACTGAAATATTGATCCATTGGCTGTTTTTCGAGCAATTCACGCGCATCAACTTCTGATTCTGCCACCATCACGATCCATACTTTGGACCGGTCAGCGGCAAGTGTATAACTTAAAAATTTTCTCTTTGTCAAAAGTTCAACCACCATTGTCCGCTGCGATGGAATAAGCGCAAAAAATTCCTGCGGCGGATCAAATGGCAGACGTACTTCAACCATAAATGTTATCATGAATGCTCCAATTGTTTATGTAGTTCAAATACTACCATTGACTTTAAAGTAATATATTATTTTTTCAATACAATTCTCATCATGGAATTGATTTGATCAATTTCATCATCATTGACTGTGTGAGCCATATTTGTATACAATTTGAGCATCACTGATGCTTGCAATTTTTTGAATACCTCTGCACTTTCAATGACTCGTTCTTTTGGAATATGAAAATCAACATCACTGCATCCTAAAAACACCGAAGTGTTCTCCAAAGTGCCCGAATAATTTTGCAGTGTTCCATTTGGTCCAATTAAGCCACCGCTGAGTCCAAAAACTGCACCAATTTTCTTAGAGTTTCTTGCAATCCATTCCAATGACAAACACGCTCCTTGAGAAAAGCCTAAAAGCATGATCTTTTGTACAGGAATTCCGGATGCAATCACAAAATCGATAATTTCAGAAATTCTCTGCAGTCCCGAAGTAATTCCGGGTTCATTTTGTTCAATCGGCATTAAAAAACTGTAGGGATACCACGTTCCTCCATTTGCCTGAGGAGCAATATACGTTACATCATCTGCAATGAAATATTGAGCAAGGTCTAAAATGCTTACTGCCGTAGCACCCCGGCCGTGAATCATGATCATTAAAGCCTTGGCTTTTTCAAGATTTACACCCTCCATCAATATTTTAGATGCATGATGCGGACCGATTCCTTTTGATTCTATATGCAATTCTCTGATCATGTTAAATTTTTGCTCAATAAGGGTATTGAAATTGGCGGTAATGCTCGTTCTATTTTTTCACGATGAATTTCATACCACGGAGGAAGCATTAAGTGTGTGCCAAGTTCTTCCAACGTTTCATCAACAGTAAATCCGGGGTTATCAGTTGCAATTTCATATAAAACTCCTCCCGGCTCTCGAAAATAGATCGAATGGAAATAGAATCGATCGATAATTTCTGTCGGAGATAGACCGTTTTGTTCAACATGCTGCCGCCATTCTTCATGTGCAACAAAATCCTTCACTCTCCAAGCAATATGATGAACGGAACCTGCGGACTGACGCGCAAATGGAATGTTTGGGTCCACAATAATATCAATTGCGGCTTCATCACTTCCCTCGCCAATTAGAAAACGATGATTATTACTATTATGCAAAACGGTTTTAGATCCAAGAATATCGTTAAGAACTACCGCTGATGCTTCTAACGAAGCAAGATTCATTGTTACTCCGAAAAAATTACGGATTGCATGCTCAACGGGAATTGGACCTTGTTTCCATGGAAATTTCAATATTTGTTTATCACTGAAGACAAGTTCGATCATCATTCCATCAGGATCGAGAAATGTGATAATATCATTTTCATATTTTCGATCTGGACCCGAGAAGGAAATTCCCTTTTTTGAAAGATGACTGATCCAAAAATCCATTGAAGTAGTCGGGACTGAAAACCCAACCCGCGATATCTCACCATTCCCTCGTGTACCGCGAGACGCTCGTCCGAATGGAAAGAACGTCATCGCCGTTCCGGGACTTCCCACTTCATCCCCATAATATAAATGGTACACATCCGGTGCATCTTGATTGATCGATTTTTTTACAAATCGCAATCCAAGCACGGATACATAAAAATCGACGTTACGCTGAGCATCGCTCGCCATTGCTGTAATGTGATGAATCCCTAAAATATTATTCTTCAAAATGACTTAATTTCCTTTTCACTCTTGTTCTACGAATAATTATCTGCTCCGTATCATCTCAATGTGTTAATAATTTCTTTTTACCGAAATAATTAATCCCTGCTCTTGAAACACAGGGACTATTCATTTTTTATTTATGTATGATTAACCTTGAACAAATTCAACATTGAAAGTCAAATCGACATTTTCTCCAACAAGTAATCCGCCTGCTTCAAGACCTTTATTCCATTTCAAGCCCCATTCGGTACGATTGATCGTCGTGTTTGACTTAAAAATTGCAACTGTTTGTCCCCAAGGGTTTTTTGTTTTTCCTTTTAGGTATGCATCGAGAACTACTTGTTTTGTAATTCCACGCATAGTCAAATCACCAATGACTTTGTACTTTCCTTCACCATTTTTTTCGACTTTTGTACTTTTAAATGTAACGATACTGTCAACTGCAGCATTGAAAAAATCCGGACTTTTCAAATGTCCATCGCGCTTTGGCTCATCAGTATCAACACTGTTAGCTCTGATTGCGATATCTAGCTTCATGTCGGAAAAATCATCTTTCATACTTTCAACTGTTCCAGAAAAATCTTTGAATTTACCAGTCACTTCTGAAACGACGAGATGTGAGACAGAAAAATTGATGTTGCTGTGTGATTTATCAATCTTCCATTTATTTTGAGCAGTAACTGTTGCTGCTATCATTAGTACGAATACAAGGATCTTTTTCATTGTGGGGTTCCCTTTATTTATTAATTGATTGATTGTGAGTGTATGTTGTTATTTTCATAATTATAATTTTTGTTTTAAAGCTAATCCTAGTTTCTTTAACAATACCGACAATTGATTTAGTTCAACTTCGGTCAATGTTGATGAAATAATATTTTCTACAAACATTGCGTGTTTGGGGAACATCTCTTTAAACTTCTCATTTCCTTTTGCAGTCAATCTCAAAACATATGCTCGACGATCAGTTTCATCCTTTGTTCTTTCAACTAAACCCTGTTTTTCAAGATTATCTACCACAACAGTAATATTTCCTCCGCTCATTAGTTTTTTTGAGCACATTTCACCAATTTTCATCGGACCCAAGTGTCCAAGTGATTCAATCACACCAAATTGGGGAACCGTGAGCCCGTAAGAATCGATGTCCTTTGCAGTGATACTAGCTAGTGTATCGGTTGCCCTTGCTAGTTTAACCCACATTGACAGGGCTAAATCAGCGTTTTTTCCATATTTTTCTGTTGTTTTCACTGATAACCTTATTCGTTTTTATTACTAATTCAAATATAACTAATTAGTGATATATTGTCAAGGATTTTTTAATGATTTTAAAATAAAAATGACGACATAAAGTCGCCATTTTCTACATAAATCAGAAAAAACTATATGCCGTCTTGAGAAATAGCCCAAGCAAGAATTGCTATTGCAATCGCTCCCAACTCCAGTTCTCGTGGGTGCACCTTATCAATCGTGTCATTGTGTGAATGATGGTAGTCAAAATATCGCTGTGGGTCTGGACTAAGTCCGATTAATATTGTTCCGAATTGTTCTAATGTGCTGATATCTACCCCACCACCCCCTTTACGAATTTTTCCAGCATCAACAATTTCTAAAAGTGATGAGTAAGAACTTATATTTTCAAATTTAAGTGAATCTGTTTCCACTCCAAATCCTCTTGGAGAAGTTCCACCGGCATCACTTTCAATAGCAGCGATATGCTTTTCCTTTTTGTTATTTTCTCTCGCTGCATATGCATATCCTCCTTTGAGTCCATTCTCTTCATTCGCATAGAGAACTGCACGGATAGTTCGTTTTGGTTTTACATTCACACTTTTTATCAATCGAATCACCTCTATGCTCTGAACAATCCCGCTTCCATCATCATGGGCACCAGTTCCTTTGTCCCAACTATCCAAATGTCCTCCCACCAAAACTATTTCTTCGGGTTTTTCAGTTCCTCTTATTTCTCCTATAACATTGTAGGAAGGAACATCAGGTAACGTTTTACAGCTGAGAATGATATTTATTGAAACGACATTTCCTTTTTTTAATTCTTTACTTAATAGCTCAGCATCTATCGTGCTAATTGCCGCCGCAGGTATGTGAGGAATGGAGTCGACATAACGCATCATCCCAGTATGAGGTTCATCATCCAAAGCTGGAGTAATCGAACGCACTAGAACAGCTACTGCACCGACTTTAGCCGCCTCAATCGCACCGCTGGTCCGTTGATTTACAGCACCTCCATAGGCATGGAATGGGTTCACATTTGTTCTATCAAAAGGGCGATTATAAAACAGAATTTTTCCTTTTGCTTTATCACCGAGCTGCTTAACTTCTTCAAATGATTTCACTTCAATAACATCGGCACGAATTCCACCCTTTGGAGTTCCTATACTGCCGCCCAATGCACAAATAGATAAGTCAATCTTCTTTTTGTTAACAAGCTTTAGGGAAGCTTTTTCTTCACCTCTCACCCAATGAGTGATCATCACAGGTTCTAACCAAACTGAATCCGCTCCGGCATTCTTCAGCATTTGCTCTCCCCACAATACAGCCTTCTCATAATTTTTTGAACCACTCAACCGATGTCCGACATT
>DMPG01000048.1:0-2988 GCA_003456055.1 Bacteroidota bacterium
TAAACATCAATGCAATTAACGGTTACGTAATACAAGATCCATATCTGCCGACGTATTCACTCAATTCAACAGTGACCATCACTGCAATCCCTGACCCTGGGTTTGAATTCAGTATGTGGAGCGGAGATGCCACTGGAACGGCAAATCCGTTGCAGATTACAATGGATGCGAACAAGTATATCACAGCCAGTTTTAATTTTTCAAGTCTCGTTCCGCCATCTGCTCCGTCCGGATTCTATGCGATTGCAAAGAACGGATTTGTTCTATTAAAATGGAAAAAGAATCCGGAAGCAGACATTCTTCGATATCGAATTTTTGGAGATACATTTGCAAGTCCATCAACGCTCATCGACAGTACATTTAGTGCAGCCGATACATCGAAGTTCATCGGAGGGCTTATCAATGGAACAACATACTATTTTAGAATTATTGCAGTGGACAGTGCCGGAAATCAAAGTCCATATTCAATCGATGATGCCGCAACGCCGATTCCAGAACCGGGACATGCTTTGACACTGGATGGTTTTGGTGATTTTGCAAATGTGCTGAATCCAAAACTTCCACAAGGAAATACTCCGCGAACGATCGAAGCGTGGTTTCGAACAACATCAACAGCAAATCAAGTGATTGCTACTTGGGGAAATTTAAATGTAAACGAACGAGCATGTTTGATGATCGATAATGGTTTACCAAAGTATGTCGGTGAGTCGAACGACTTGTTGGGAACGATCGCAGTGAATGATGGTCTATGGCATCACGTAGCTGCAACGTTCGATGGTACAAATCTTACTATTTTTGTAGACGGGAAATTTGATGTTTCAGCACCGATGACATTTAATACTATTGGAACAATATTGAAGATTGGAGATGGATTTAATGAATATTTTGATGGACAGATCGATGAAATAAAAATATGGGATGCTGCGCGAACGCAAACTGAAATTCAATATTCAAAAGATAAAACAGCTGCCGGTGATGAAAATGGATTAGTATCATACTATCGATTTGATGAATCATCTATGCCGATATCGTTTGATGGAAGCCCGATTGGTGCGAACCTTACTCTGTTTGGTGATGCAGGTTTTGTTACTTCAGGTGCAATGATACCATCAGCACCGACAAATTTGATTTCTTATCCGGGAGAATCTCAAGTCTATTTATTTTGGAATAAAAATCCGGAATTCGATCTCTACCGTTATTTAATCTACGGTGGAACAACAGCTAATCCCACAATGCTTATTGATTCCACGATTTTTGGAAATTCGGACGATACGACAGCGATCATAAACGGGTTGACAAATTATACTGATTATTATTTCCGAGTAACGGCGGTTGACAGCACCGGAATTGAATCTGCATTCTCTGCTGAAATAGTTACACAACCAATCGATCAAACCGGATTACCGGTGCCAGCATCGGTGCAGATCATTGATTCATTGCAATCCAATTTTACTATTCAATGGATTACAACGACCGGATCTGATTTCAGGGCATACCTTATTTACGGCGGGACTACACCCTCGCCGGAATTTTTAATCGATTCTACAACAAGTATTAACGATACAAGCAAAGTAATCTCAGGGTTAACAGCCGGAACGCCATATTATTTTTTTGTAACTGCGATCGATACCAATGGAAATGAGAGCGGTTCTTCTAATCATGTCTCTGCTACACCGTATGTGAACATAATGATCATCGCGAAAAAATTTGGGAATGGAATAATAAGTCCAATCGATACAACATTTGTTATACCGGGGAATTCGTTATTGTATTCATTCTCTCCAGGAAACTATTATCATTTTGACAGTGTGTTGGTCGATGGGATACGGAATGTAGACTCGCTAGTGAGTTATACATTTGAAAATGTTGTAAGCGATCATACCATCGATGTATATTTTTCGATCGATACATATAATCTCAATGTTATTTCGGCACAAGGGATCGTGAACAAAATACCGGATTCATTGCAATATTCTCATGGGATGGAAGTGCAGTTAACTGCTGTTCCAAATCCGGGATATTCTTTCTCGATCTGGGGAGGGGACACCTCTACTACTAATAACCCATTCACCATTACGGTTGATACCATCAAGAATATCACAGCGTTTTATGCTCTCAATACATATTCTCTTACAACCAATGCTGTGAATGGAACAGTACTAAAAACACCCGATTCATCGATGTACTCTTACGGGATGCCGGTAGTATTGATTGCAATTCCAGATTCCGGATATTCATTTATCGGATGGAGTGGGGATACGGTTGAATTAAATAATCCTATTACAGTAACGATGTATGGAGAAAAAAATATCACCGCGAATTTTTCATTGAATGTCTATCAGATCACCGCTTCAGTTTCTGGTGACGGAATTATTGTCCCGTCGGGATTATCAAATGTCAACTTTGGTGATACGGTGCATTATTCATTTTTACCGAATACAGGATCGCATTTTGACAGTCTGGTTGTTAATGGTGCAAAGATCGATTCAGTGAACAGTTTTACATTCTTTAATATAACAACCGCACAATCTATAACTGCTTATTTCAGTCCTAATATTTTTCATCATTTTATTATTGAAGCTGGCAGTGGAGGGGCGATCAATCCGCAAACTGCAGGGCAAACATTCTCTATTCGTACAACTGCAGTTGATTCTTTAGATAATATCGTAACAAGCTTTACCGGAAATGTCTGGTTCTCTTCTACTGATACGTTAATGGGAGTTTTGGGTGGGAATTTTTCCATTCCATTTATTGCAGGGCAGCAGGGACCACAAATAATAGCATTATACAGAGCTGGCAATAATACAATTTCTGTGATTGATTCTCTCAGCGGAAAGAAAGGAACAAGTAGTCCGTTTGTTGTCAATCCGTCCGGATTAAGTCATTTTGTTGTAAAGGATACTTTTGGTCTGGATATCCTTCAGCAAGTGCAAGCGTCTCCATTTCCAATTAAAATAATTGCATCAGACACGTACGGTAATGTTCAAA
>DMPG01000048.1:3028-7356 GCA_003456055.1 Bacteroidota bacterium
GTATTAGATTCACACGTAATGGAAATCAACACTTCCGGATTTTTCTCAATTATTGTTCATGATATTGGTCAAGTGAAAAGCGGTGCAAGTAATTTCTTTGTTGTAGTTCCAAACACTTATTCGATAAATTCATCTGCAGTGAATGGCACTATATCCCCCATGGGAAGTACCATTGCAAACTATGGTGATACGGTAACTTTTGCATTTGCACCAAAGGTTCGTCACCACTTTGACAGTTTGTATGTTGACGGTGCAAGAGTTAATGATTCAACAACGCAATATACGTTTACAAATGTGATATCTGCTCATGCAATTGATGCATATTTTTCAGCAAATCCCAATATTCCACCATTGTTCACATCGGTACTTTCTGATACTGCAATTGCTCGGTTTGATACTCTTCAATTTCAATACCAAGCGGTTGATCCGGACAGTGGAGCGATCACTTTTTCATTATTGAACCCACCATCCGGAGCGTCAATTGATTCCACAGGCTTATTGAGATTTATTCCTGCTGCAAATGCGAACGGTATAAATTTCGTAGTCGTTCAAGTGAAGGACGACAGTTTAATTTTTGTGAATGATACAGTGAAAATTCGTGTGAATATTTATGGAGATGTGAGTGGAAATGGAGGAATTACTGCATATGATGCAGCGTTGGTATTACAAAATTTCGTCGATACTACCATGTTCACATCTCTACAAAAACGCATTGGTGATGTTTCTGGCAACGGAGAAATCAGTGCTTTAGACGCATCGTATCTCTTACAGTATTCTGTTGGACTGATTTCTTCCTTCCCCGGTGGATTAGGAAAACAGCAGCAGGTCCAGGCTATTCTTTCGGCATTCTCCTTTAGAATAGAAAAGTCGAAAGAACCAAATCAGTATGATCTGTATATTTCGGTGAACAAACCATCCCAAGTGTTTGGTCTTAGTATGGATTTAGGATATGATTCCTCAATTGTTATTCCAAATTCATTTTACAAAACTGCATTGACTGACAGCATGGTGATGGCTTCTAAATTCTTTTCTGATCAGGTGAAAATTGCGATGGCAGGAATAAATCCAATGAATAACGCCGGAGATATTATCAAGTTCTCATTTTTGTTGAAAGATCCAAATTACCCGAAGAATGCCCTTCTCTTTACGATGAAGAAATTTATTTTGAATGAGACCGATCATACGAATGAGATTGGCGGAATTACTTTGAATGTCCGTGATCTTGCCCAATTACCAACAGTGTATAAACTTGAACAGAATTTTCCTAATCCGTTCAATCCTACAACAACGATCAGTTATCAATTGCCGGATGCAAGCAGTGTAAAGATTGTTATCTATAATATGCTAGGTCAAGAAATAATAACATTGATCAATGAACAGCAGTCGACGGGATATTTCTCTATGCTGTGGAATGGAATGGATAACTCGAATCGAAAAGTATCATCCGGTGTTTATATTTATCGAATTGAAGCAGTGGGACTTCAAAATAAGAGATTCATCGATGTGAAAAAAATGATGTTGATCAAATAACAACTCCATTCCCCATCCTGTATTTTTAATGGTTTGAATTTCTTGAAAAAGAAAACGGTTTTTTTATATGAGCTATATAAACAAACCATTTTTTTAGTAACCGCTAACTACTTGACCACTTCTTCCATTGTTAACATAATTGAATACAAGCCATCGACTTTTCGTAATTTGACAATCCAGTATTTGGTCATATCTTCACAATCAATATTTATGTGATGTTGGACAACTCTATGCTATCAAATCATGAAATTCATACGTAGTCTATTGACTTTCATCCGACACGTTTCTACATTTGCGTATAATTTAAGAGCAAAGAATCTTGAATACTCAACTTGAAACGACAATTGTTATTTATGAATCCCTATTTGTTTACAACGTGTTAAAATGAAAATTCCTTCAATCAAAATTGAACGACCAATCTGTACCTACTTCCGAAAAAACTAAAAGATTCATTAATCATCAACTCTCATAAGGAGTAACGATATGCGTACACTTGTTTCCATTTTATCAATTTTTATTCTGGCAACTTTTGCCGACGCACAGACAAATGTCTCTGGAATTATTAATAAGGACAGTACATGGTCGATTACCAATAGCCCATATATTGTCACCGGATCATTGACGGTAAATGCTCCCTTCACACTCACGGTTGATTCCGGAGTGGTGGTGAGACTCCAATCAGGAAACTCTCTCTTTGTGAAGGGCACGTTACAGGCACGCCAGGCAGTCTTCACATCCAGCAAAGATACCTCTGGTGGGAATCCGCAAAAAGGAGACTGGGCAGCAATCTATATGAATAGCGCCACTGCGGTTCTCGTTCTCGATACTTGTGTGGTGAAGTTTGGCGGGGGGAGCAGCACACCAATGATCTATTCAAATCCTTCAATCACTTCGGCAACACTGACAAATTGTTCGGTATTGAACTCGAATAATTGGGGAATTTACCTGACCACGTCAAGTTCCGCAACTCTTGCAAGCTGTGTTATCTCGAACTCAAACGCGAGTGGTGTGTATCTCAGTTCACCAACGATGTCTGTTACAGGGAGCTCAATTTCGAATTCAAATGGTCTTGGTCTTCAACTGAACAACGGCACGAACACAACAGTAGCAAACAGTACCATCGCAAGTTCCACTAGTGGACAAGGTCTGTGGATTGGTTCAACAAATTCAACAGTGAGTGAATGCAACATATCTGGATCAAGTTCTCATGGTCTCTTTATCGACCGAGGGACGAGTGCAACGATCCATAAGGTAACTGTTTCATCTTCAGGAGGTGACGGAATGTGGATCGGCTACACTACAGCCGTATCGGCATTCGTCGATTCCTCTTCTGTTACAGGATCTTCTGGAAATGGAATTCACATTGTTGGTGCCGACAGCATCGTTGCAACTACAGTATCAGATTTCGTGAACTCGGGAGTTTATGTACAGTCCGGTTCGGTTGCCCTTGTGAATTGTAATATAACCGATCCTACAAAGGTTACTTCGATTGCAGGTAATACATTTCCGGTCGGACTATATTTTGAACAGAATACAAATATCAAATTAACAAATACATCGATCACGTATACGCAATGGCCAATTTGGTACAATGGTCAGGCATCGTTGGTCTTTAACGGAACGAACGTATTTACAAACAACACACACATTGGTATCTACATCAATTTCAGTACAACCAATGCAAACCTTGTGTTGGATACCATCCACATTCCTTATGTGATTTCCAATTATGGTCTAACAGTCAACAATGGACATACAATGACGATCGCATCAACAAACGTCCTTAAGTTCAACTCAAGTTCACTAACGGTGAACGGTGCGCTGAATGCGGTCGCGGGTCTCGGACAGAACATCTATTTTACGACATATCGAGATGATAACCTGCCGACGCCTGGCAGTGACACCAATGCAGATGGGTTGGCTACTGTACCACAAACGAATAATTGGTACGGAGTGATATTCAATGATGCAAGTGTTGATGCTTCCTGTGTGATGAAACGATGTGTGGTGAATTTTGGGGGTGCGGGTAATACCGGTGGAATTACCATGTACAATGCAAGTCCGACAATTGACAGTTGCAATTTGGCTAATAACCACTTTGGTGTAATGATGCAGCATGTTTCAAATCCGATCTTCACGAACAATACCATTGGTTCCAGTGAACTTGTTCCTATTGCAATGTCGTTTACTGCCAATCCGGTTTTCCACAACAATATTTTTTCAAACTCGGATAATACCTATGATGCGCTGGGACTTCTTGGAGGAGTTCTCACCGCTGATGCTACACTCCCGATTCGTGCAGTGTTTCGTAACAACACGAAATCGGCTCTTGGTGCAATTGGAATTGATAGTATTTCAAATGTTGTGTATATGATGTTAGAACAAGTAACGATCCCATTTGGAAAGCGATTAACAATTAACAAAGGAGTCGTGATCAAGGCATATTCTTCTTCGCATCGTATTGTTGTTCAAGGAAAATTCGTTGCCGATGCAACTCCGGATAGTTTGATCGTTTTCACTGCCGCAAGAGATGATAATTTTGGTCGTCCAAACGATACAAATAAAAATGGAAATGCTGACGCACCTGCGAGAGGCGAATGGGGAGGTATTACATTCGAATCCGGTAGCGATAGCACATCGATAATGAACTATTGCAGTATACACTATGGAGCACTGCCGTATTATTTCTATTACTATAATAATATATACTTAAGCGGTGGTCAGATTACTACGATCAATCTTGCCAACCCGACAATATCAAACTGTTTGATTGATCAGTCAATATATGGTGTATATGC
>DMPG01000048.1:7446-13627 GCA_003456055.1 Bacteroidota bacterium
AGAACACCTTGGAGCAAGCGGAACCATACGACAAAGAACTGTAGCAGGCTACACAAACATTTCATACGTTCTGTTAGCAGACTTGACTATCAATTCGGGGACGAATGTAACGATTAATGCAGGTATCGTCATCAAATCGAATGGACCTGGCTTTTATGTAAACGGAGGTTTGAATGCTAAAGGGACGATAGCTGACAGTAATGTGATATTCACGTCGCTAAAAGATGATAACTGGGGAAACCCTGGTGACGTTAACAGGGATGGTAATGCGACCTCGCCTGCTTGGAATGACTGGTACGGAATTAAATTCCAAGCCACGAGTGACGATGTCTTTTCACTGATCGATAGTTGTCTCATTAACTACAGCTCAAATGGAGTTACCTATACCGATGCCGGAAGTATTTTATCAAATAGTACGGTTTTCAAATCCTACAACTATGGCATTCGATGTGAAAATAGTTCAACTCCATTCGTCAACAAAGTTACATTTGATGGATGCCGCCTTGATCCGATTGCAATGTCGCTTCAATCGAACCCAACATTTACAAATATCACATTCTCTGCAAATGGCAGCAGAGGGATCAAAATTTTAGACAACGTCCTTTCTTCGAATGCTACACTCGCGCAGCGCAATGTAGCAGGAATTACCAACATCGCTTATATTCTTGATAATCTTACCATCAACTCCGGTGCTGTCTTTACGATCTTGCCAGGAGTTGTGGTCAAATTTACGAATTATTACTACGGCATTGACGTGAATGGTGCATTAGTTGCCAATGGAACTCAGGCAGAGAACATTGTTTTTACTTCGCTGCCTGATGATTCAAAAGGCGGAGATACAAACAATGATGGCAATGGTAGTGCTCCGAGCAAAGGAAACTGGCGATCAATTGATTTCGGGGCTTCAAGTTCTGACACACTTAACTCATTTAAGCATTGCGATTTTAGATATGGTGGCGGGTACAACTATAGTAACGAATATGGTATTGTTCGAGTGTACAGCACAACGATCAAGATGGATAGTTGTATTATTTCTCAATCAGCTACTTCGGCATTGGGGGTTTTTGGAAGCGGTGATCCTACAGTGAGCAGCCTGCAGATCAACAATATTGCGTTAACTCCAGTAACGATCAGTATGTTCTCAACGCCGACGTTTTCGAACATTACGTCTTTAAATGTTGGTTACATGGCTATTGGTATTAAACCTGAAACATATTCTATTACAAGCACAATTCCTGTGAGAAACTTTGCCGGCTACAACAACATTACCTATTTGTTGTATGGCACTCTTACAGTAAATTCAGGTACAACCATTACCGTTCCAGCGGGTGTTGTATTTAAAGACGGGAATTGGGTAATTAACGGTGCCCTCGTAACAAATGGAACGCCATCTCAGAAAGTTGTCTTTACAGATTCTCGTGATGATAACTTCGGTAATCCGGGGGATACAAACCTAGACGGTACATTAACCAAACCTACAATTGTGGGCGGATCGCGTATTTCTATCTACGATGTTAGCCTTGATTCCATTGGTCTTTTACAGCACACCATCTTCCGGTATATAGATATAGGAGTGAATCTCCAGCAGGCCGCACCTAAGCTTTTGAAGTGTACATTTGATTTGGATAATTGGGGAGTGTACCTCACTGGCGTATCCAATCCATCAATCGATAGTTGCTCATTCAATAATTTAACATATGCTCCGATGAGAATATCATTGGTTTCGTATCCGGTTTCCACTAGCGGTAACATCATCTCCGGTACGACCTTTAAAGCAATCAGCGTACTTGATGGAGAAACGTTAGTACAGGATGTGACTCTGGTGAAGAAAAATTTTGCTGGTATCACGAACATCCCTTATCTTTTTGGAAATTATACTGTCGCAAATAACTCTGTTCTAACGATTAATCCGGGAGTTATCGTAAAGTTTTTCCCCACAACAGGAATGACCGTACGCAAAGGATTGATTGCTGAGGGAAAAGGTCATCCGGACAGCACGATTGTTTTTACTGATTTGCGCGATGACTTCTATGGCGGAGATACAAATTCTGACAGTACTAATTCATCTCCGACGATATTTCAATATCCGCAATATTGGTATCCAGGATGGTATGGTATCAACTTCACGAGTGAATCACTTGCTCCTTTCTCAAGGCTTCGAAATGTTGTTATTCGTTATGCAGGTCTGCAAAACTCAGGTGCAGCAATCACTGCAAGCACTGCAAGTCCGAGTATTACTTTCTGTTCCATTAGTAATGGTTATAGAGGTATTGTAGCAACCGGATCTTCAAACCCCATTGTCAACTTCTGTGATTTCTTTCAAAATAGCAGTCCCACTTTTGCAGCAATCAATAACGTTGACAAATCGTTCGTCATCAATGCTCAGAATAATTGGTGGGGAAGCAACACCGGACCAACACATTCAGGAAATCCTGGCGGTACTGGGCAATCGGTATCGGATGCAGTTAATTATATGCCATTCTTAGGTGCAGGTGCACAAAATCCATTAGCGGGAGATGTCAGCCTTAATGGACAAGTTCAAGCGTATGATGCTTCATTAATTCTGAAATTTCTTGTTGACAATGTTGCTAATCCGCTGAACACCGTACAACAAGGTGTTGCTGATGTTAGTGCGGCAGGTGGTGTCTCTGCATTTGATGCATCGTTGATCTTGCAATACGTAGTCGGAAAGATCAGCATATTTCCGGTTGAGTACAATTCTATAACCGTTCCGAATGTCAAATTTAACAAACCAGCATCGATTGCTTTAGCTTCAATTTCGGAAGGTTTTGTACAGCGTGGTAAGGAAGTTACTGTAACATTGTCCGTTAGCGGACTGGAGAACACTTACTCTACAGGTATAGAACTCCTTTACAACAAGGAAGAACTAAAGCCGATATCTGTAACAGCAGTAGGAATTGCCGCTAAGGCAATGACTTCTAATAGTACGGCGAATGGAATAATCAGAATGATGGTTGCATCAGCTGATCCACTGGAAAGCAATGGCGATTTGTTCCAGGTAACATTCGAAGCGGTGAACGATATTAGAGGAGATGTTAAATCAACGATTTCGTTCAAAAAATTCGTACTCAACGAGACCGACATGAAATCGGCAGCATCGAATGGTGTGGTCAACATAAAGGGGAAACCGACAAGTTATGCATTGAACCAGAACTATCCGAATCCATTCAATCCATCAACGACAATTTCTTATCAAGTTCCGGATGATGGTCAACTCGTGAACATTGTTATCTATAACGTCACGGGTCAATATGTGCGAACACTCGTGAATAGTAATCATATGGCCGGCGAATACAAAATACAATGGGATGGCATGGATGAAAGTGGAAAACGAGTGAGCAGCGGATTGTATTTCTTCCGTATGATGAGTAATAACTTTGTCAGTGTCAAAAAAATGTTGATGGTGAAATAATCGCTTGCGGTATCAAACGACTAAACACCAAACAACTAATCGATACTGAAAGGGGTAACACATGAAACAAAAAATATTTAATTGTGCTGTTGCTACAGCGGGGCTGCTGTTGATTCTGTCAGCCTCGATGTCAGCAGGCACCCCGATCCGATTGTCCTTTCGGGACACAACGATTGTGGGTGGCAGTGCGCTGAACTATTCACTCAACGTGGATAGTTCACTTACCGGTTATGCGGTTTCTGCCTTTGAAATTCAATTCACATACAATACGACCGGATTTTCATTTCTTGGTGCAACATCGAGCGGTTGTATTGATTCAATGTGGGGTTCACCGATGGCAAACGAAATCTCTCCCGGTGTCGTTCGGATTAGCAGTGCAGGATCTGTTGATCTTACAGGGAAGGGAAAACTGGTTATCCTTCAATTTGCTTCAAAGATTCTTGCAAATAGTTCTAATTTTTCTTTCACATTTCAGTCTTCAACATTTAATCAAGGTAATCCAACATCGAACAACTATCGGAATGGAAATGTTTTACTTACAGCGCCGCCGAAAATTACTATTTCGCCGGATACTTGGTTGGCAACAAAAGGAGAAACAAAACAATACACAGTTTCTGGTGGAAAAATTCCTTACACGTGGGGTTCTACCGAACCCTCCGTTGCCGCAATTAGTCCTACCGGATTGTTGACTACTATCAGTGCGGGATTTACGCGAGTATTTGCTGCTGACTCAGCCGGCATTGTTGACACAACAAATCTTGTTGAAGTGCGCGCCTTTAAGTTAAGTTTTCGTGATACAAGTCGCTATCAAGGCCAGACGCTTGATCTGCCTATCTATACGTCAGATCTCACGGGACTTGATGTACTGTCCGGTCAATTTACAATAACTTACAATGATTCAAAATGGACTATTGACACTGTTGTGCAATCGGGAACAATACTTGCTTCAGTATCATCTGTTACATACCAAATCGCTCAAGGAAGTATTTCCGTTTCCTTTGCTGGAACAACTTCAATAACAGGATCAGGTGTTCTTCTCTATCTGCGCATGAGAGCAAGTTCAATCAATGCTTATGGATCAACATTTGCTTTCCAAAATGTTCTGTTCAACCAAAATCTTTTTGCAAATGTAGCCTCAGGATACATCAATACGCTACCGTTGGCTACGATTAATGTGAATCCTGCTTCACAGCAAAATTTAGTTGCTGGAGATTCACTTCAATTCTCAGCTACAGGTGGTACACTCCCATACACGTGGTCTGTGTCCGATACCCTTCGAGCATCCATTTCATCCATTGGATGGCTGAAGGCGAAAAAGAGCGGAACAGTTACAGTTCAAGCGAAGGATTCAGTCGGCGGTGTTGGGTCGAGTGGAAATATTCTTCTTTACGATTTCCGGCTCTCTGTGCCGGACACGTCATTGATTGCAACTTCATTTGTTGAGATTCCTTTGTACATAACCACCAATACGTTGGGCTTCAGTTCTTTTGAAGGTACAATAACGTACAGCACCAATACATTTGTCAGATTGGTCGATGTTGTTTCTACGGGAACACTAAGCAGCGGTTTCTCGGTAAATTTTTCGGATAAAAGCGGCACTGCTACTTTCGCCTCGGCTGGTGTGACTCCCGTTACGACCAGCGGAATTTTTATTAAGCTTAAGTTCGCTGTTCCAGACTCGACACCTCGTCCTTCAACAACCTATATAACACTAACGAGCGTTAAATTTAACGAAGGCACACCGCTTGCATTGATAAAGAACGGAAGTTTCCAAATTTCAAATAGACCTATCTTCAGCAATTCTCCGGGAGTTTTATCACTTCAAGCAAAAGTGGGGCAGCGAGATAGTGCTTTGATTACAGTTTATAATACTGGGACAGCAAATCTAACATCGACAATCGGAGTAGTTGGTTCATCGTTTTTTACAACATCTCCGACGAATATTAATGTTATTCCTGGGGACAGTGCCAAAGTAAAAGTATATTTCCAGCCGCTGAGTCAAGGTGTTGCAACGGCAACAATTCGTTTTAACACGAATGATCCTTTCCACAGCACAGCTGATGTTTCTGTAACCGGAGTTACGCCATATCCAATTCTTGGGTTCAATGTACCATCTATAAACTTCAACACTGTTAAGGTCGGTCAGTTTAAGGATACAACAGTTACAATTTGCAATACGGGTACCGATACACTGAAGATCACAGGCATTTCTTCAACTGTGGGTAGTTTTACTGCGCGGCCAACGGTTGCAATAATTCCTCCAGGTCAATCAATGGTTGATACGCTGCGTTTTACTCCTTCAGTTTCAGGATTTGTATGGGGTAGAATTTCAGTAACGAGCAATTCATTAACTAATCCGAAAGATACTGTTGGTGTTTCGGGAACCGGCACTTCAATATTCCCAGTTATAGTATTCAGTACTTCGAATATAAATTTTGGTTCTATGAAAGTCGGTTCGTTTAAAGATACAACTGTTACAATTTCCAATACAGGAACTGATACACTCAAAATATCCAACGTTACTGCAAGCACCGGNNAATATTCCTCCCGGTCAATCGTTCGTCGATACGTTGAGATTCACTCCTTCGTCGGTAGGCGTGTTCACCGGTCGTGTTTTTGTTATCAGCAATGCTCTGAAAAATCCCGATACAATCACCGTATCGGGAACAGGCACGCCATCGACCGGAGTTGAAGATGGTTCGCTAATTCCAGCATCGTTTGCGCTAGAACAAAATTATCCTAATCCGT
>DMPG01000393.1:0-2181 GCA_003456055.1 Bacteroidota bacterium
TCCCTGAACGTGATGAGCAATCATCATCCAAACCGCTTCCGCGTGATGAGAATTCAATAAGTTCGACATCCGAAATTGAAATTTCCCAAATCTCTCCCAATCCGTTTCAGCCGCGTCAGGATTTTGACCAACGCTCACTTGAAGAACTGAAACAATCGATCAAGCAAAACGGGATCATTCAGCCGATCGCCGTTCGACGTATGATGTCGGGAATCTATGAATTGATCTCCGGTGAACGACGCGTTCGGGCATCGCAAGAACTTGGATTAAAGACCATTCCTGCGTATGTGATGAATGTTCAGAGTGATGCAGAGATGCTGGAATTAGGATTGATCGAGAATCTTCAGCGCGAAAATCTTAATCCGATAGAAATTTCTCTTTCGTTCAAACGATTGATGGATGAATGTAAATTGACGCAAGATCAAGTTGCGGAAAAAGTCGGCAAAGAACGTTCTACTGTTACAAATTTTCTGCGGCTTCTCAAACTTCCCGAAAAGATTCGGCAAGGTGTGCGGGAAAATAGAATTTCCATGGGTCATGCCAGAGCGTTGCTTGGTGCAGTTGATGAAAGAACACAGTTGAAACTTTACAGTAAGATCATTGAAAAAGGCTGGTCTGTTCGTAAAATTGAAGATGAAATTAAGGGAAAAGAATCTAGAAAATCCGGAAAGTCTTCTTCGTCTTCATCAACTCCTTCATCGTTGCGCGGCAATGCAGCGTTCAATCAAATTGAAACACGACTGCGTCATAAATTTGGGACGAAGATCACCGTTCGCAAGAATTCAACCGGCGGTGGTGAAATTGGAATTGAATATTACAATACCGATGATCTTGAACGATTGATCGATCTTTTAGACAGTTAACACATTTTTTTACGGAGAAAGCAGTATGAAAACTATTATTAAAACAGATAAAGCACCCTTACCAATCGGTCCGTATAACCAGGCAGTTGCGGTTCAAGGGCAATTATTATTTACCGCGGGACAAATTGCACTTGATCCAAAATCCGGCGCAATGGTAGGCACAACTATTCAGGAACAGACAAAACAAGTGTGTGAGAATCTAAAAGCAATTCTTACGGCATCACACACCGACTTCGCCCATGTTGTTAAAACGACGGTCTTTTTAAAAAACTTCAATGATTTTCCCGCAATGAATGAAGTATATGCGCAATTTTTTGGTGATGCTTCACCTGCACGGTCTACGGTAGAAGTTGCTCGTCTTCCGAAAGATGCATTGGTTGAAATTGAAGTTGTTGCACTCATTTTATAAATGGCACGAAATTTTTTACATGCGTTAATGTTCTCACTGATCTTTTGCGTGGTAGCATCAGGTCAGTATGTTTCAAGATACGAACGTCCGATTAATACTCCGGTCTTTTTTATTCCTCAAAACGAAGCTCAAAATCCGTCTCAATCTGATTCACTTCTCAAATTAAATCTGAACGAAGATTCCCTCATTGCTGCTCAGATTGGCATTGTTGACACCACAATTCTTCCGCCGAAATCAACAACCATTGCGATGGTCAGTTCGATGATCCTTCCCGGTGCGGGACAGATTTATAATGAGTCATATTGGAAAGCTCCGATCGTTTGGGGATTAGGATATTATTTTTATTCCGTCTATAAAAGTCAAGATGATTTGTATCGGGAGAACAGGACCAAATATGAATCAGCGTTACTTGTTCATGATACGACCACAAACGCCGTGGCAAAAGAGACGCTTGGTAAGCAGATCGGTTATTATCTTGATCTTCGGAAATTTCATGAACGCCAGCGTAATGAGTTTGGATGGTATCTTGCAATAACGTATGTGATGACAATACTGGATGCTTATGTCGATGCTGCATTATTTAATTTTGAAGTAAGTCCCAACTTACAGGGAACAAGCGATTGGCGGATGAACGCTCGAATTCCGATCCGATAGTTACNNCCTGATGTACAGTCCCAAAAGCACTAACAATAAATAACAAACAAAAATCTAACTTACAAAACTGAAGAGGTTCTCATGAAAATTCGACCAGAAGATGCGTTGGAGTATCACAGTTCCGGACGCAAAGGGAAACTTGAGATCACGCCGACAAAGCCATTTGCCACCCAACGTGACCTTTCATTGGCATACACTCCGGGAGTTGCTGTCCCATGTTTGGAGATCCACAAAAATCCGGAAGATGTTTATAAA
>DMPG01000393.1:2209-11077 GCA_003456055.1 Bacteroidota bacterium
GAAAACCTGTAATGGAAGGAAAAGCTATTCTCTTTAAAAAATTTGCAGATATCGACGTGTTCGATATTGAAATACGCCCTACGAAAGTTGAAGATGTCATAAAAGTTGTTCAAGCACTTGAACCAACATTCGGCGGAATCAATCTTGAGGATATTAAAGCTCCGGAATGTTTTGAGATTGAACAAGAGTTACGAAGGACGATGAATATTCCTGTTTTTCATGATGATCAGCACGGGACCGCAATAATTTCCGCCGCAGGATTGATGAACGCGCTTGAAATTATTGGAAAGAGCATTGCAAAAGTAAAAGTTGTCTATAACGGAGCAGGTGCCTCCGCAATGGCGTGTGCAAATTTACATATGCTCCTTGGTGTAAAAAAAGAAAATATTATTATGTGTGACAGTAAAGGAGTTCTGTACAAAGGACGCACAAATGATATGAATAAATACAAAGAAGATTTTGTCGTCGATACTCCGGCACGAACGCTAACAGATGCGATGAATGGTGCCGATGTTGTGTTCGGTCTTTCGGTAAAAGGAAGCATCACAAAAGAGATGGTAAAATCCATGGCTCCGAACGCGATCATCTTCGCAATGGCGAATCCTGATCCGGAGATCACACCGGAAGATGTATTCAGTGTACGAAATGATGTTATCATGGCAACGGGCCGTTCTGATTATCAAAATCAAGTGAATAATGTTCTCGGATTTCCATTCATCTTCCGCGGCGCTTTGGATGTTCGAGCAACAACGATCAATGAAGAAATGAAAATTGCCGCAGCCCGCGCGTTGGCTCAATTAGCAAAAGAAGATGTTCCTGATTCTGTGATCAAAGCATACGGCGGTGCGCCGATTCGTTTTGGGAAAGATTATATCATTCCAAAGCCGTTCGATCCACGGGTATTGCGCTGGGTTGCACCGGCGGTTGCTAAAGCCGCGGTTGAGACAGGCGTTGCAAAATTACCGATCACCGATTGGGATAAATATGCAGATCAATTGGAAGAACGTCTCGGCCGCTCAAAACAATTCATGAACTTCATCATCCACAAAGCGCAGCAGAAACCGCAGCGTATCGTATTCCCGGAAGGTGATGAAGTGAAGATTCTGCGTGCGGTTCAGATCCTTGTCGATCAGAATATGGTGAAACCAATTCTTATCGGACCCAAAGAGAAGATCGAGAATCTCATCAAAGAGAACCATCTTGAATTTGAGAATGACGTTGAGATCATCGATCCCAGAACATTTGGTGATCACAAAAAATTTGCAGATGAATATTATCGGCTTCGTCAACGAAAAGGAGTAACTCAATTTTACGCGGACAGAACGATGCGTCTTCGTTTTTATTTTGCGATGATGATGGCTCGACTTGGTTATGCCGATGGCGTCATTGGCGGCTTGACCACAACATATGCGGATACGATCCGACCAGCATTACAGATAATTGGTATGAAACCGGGGGTGAAGAGTGTTGCCGGTATGTATGCGGTGATCGCAAAGAAGGGAACGTATTTCTTCTCGGATACAACTGTCAATATCGATCCGAATGCAGAGATGCTAGCCGAAATTGCAATTCAATCCGCTGAAACTGTTCGTCAGTTTGATATTGAACCGCGGGTTGGAATGTTATCATTCAGCAGTTTTGGAAGCTCAAAACATCCTCAAGCGGATAAAGTTCGTATCGCAACGGAATTAGCAAAGAAGAGAGATCCAAAACTGATGATTGATGGAGAAATGCAGGCAGATGTAGCTGTTACTCTTGAAATCCTCGAAAAAGAATATCCATTCAGTTCATTAAAACGCAACGCAAATATTTTGATCTTCCCTGATCTTAATGCTGCGAATGTCGCTTATAAACTGATGGGACGGATCGGTGAAGCTGAGATCATTGGACCGATTTTAATGGGAATGGCAAAACCCGTACACGTGCTACAGCAAGGTGCAGAAGTTACCGATATTGTTAATATGACTGCAATATGTGCCGTTGAAGCAATTGAACACAAATCATAAGTTCCAATTCGGGGTCGGAATTTCATCCGACCCCGTTGGTTCTGCTACGGAACGAAATCCAAAATCATGTAATAAAAGTCATTCGATGAGTTACTTCTTTGGATGAATTGCAATTGAAAATTTCACTCAAAAATTACACAAACTCATCGACTTACCGTATAGATGCAAATACTTAATATTTGAACGATGGTTGGCTAAACTACTTGCTAACCTGTGTGTCCAATTGGAACAAATAATTATAATAGGTGTTATGAAAAAGAAAATAGTTCTCTCCGTTGTTTCGATCATTCTTCTTTTTGGTGCTATCGGATATTATTTTTACTTTAAAACAAACGGGGAAGAAGTTCAATTTCGAGTAGAAAAAGTTACGAAAGGTGATGTGCTTGTTGTAGTAACAGCAACCGGTACATTGAGTGCAGTAAGAACTGTTCAAGTTGGATCTCAAGTTTCCGGTACACTTCAAAAGGTCAATGTTGATTTCAATGATAAAGTAAAACAAGGTCAGATCGTTGCGCAGATCGATCCAACATTTTTGGAGGCGAGCGTTCGCGATGCTGAAGCGAGTCTTCAACGCACAACGGCGCAATACAATGAAGCGAAACGAAGTTTTGAACGGATGAAAATACTCCTGGAAAAGAATCTAGCGTCACAAGCGGATTTCGATGCTGCGCTTGCGCAGTATGAATCGAATGATGCTGCTAAGAAACAATCAGTTGCACAGGTTGAGCGCGCACGGATCAATCTTCGCTATGCCACAATTAAATCACCGATCGATGGAGTAGTGATCTCTCGTGCTGTTGATGTCGGACAAACCGTTGCCGCAAGTTTATCGGCTCCTACATTGTTCACCATTGCAAACGATCTGACGAAAATGCAGGTTCAGACAAGTGTAGATGAAGCTGATATTGGAAAAGTTGAAGAAGAGCAGGAAGTTTCATTCACGGTTGATGCATATCCTGAACAAACATTCCGAGGGAAGGTCCGACAAGTTCGTCTTTCTCCCAAATTGGAACAGAATGTTGTTAATTATACGGTGATCATCGATGTCCCAAATCCGGACCTTAAATTAATGCCCGGAATGACCGCAACAGTAACAATTCAAATAACCAAAAAAGAAGCTGTCCTTAAAATTCCAACCGTCGCACTGCGATTCAATCCGCCGGAAGATTATATTGAGCAGCAAAAAGATTCATCACAGGTGAAAGAAGATTCTGCACGTGCGGAACGAAGAAAACAATGGGGAGAGCGGGCGCAGCGTGAAGGAGGAGGTAATGGAGGCGGGGGAATGGATCCGCAAGCAATGCAACGGAGAATGGCTTCACGAGGGATCAATCGAGTGTGGAAAATGAACGAACGGAAAAAACTTGTTCCGGTGATGGTACGAACGGGAATTTCTGACGGAACATTCACTGAGATCGTGAGAGGAAAACTTGAAGAAGGAGAGGAAATTATTGTTGGAACAATAGCAGTAAAAGCACAAAATCAACAATCAACTTCACCGCTGAATCAACAACGACAACAAGGCGGCGGCGGAATGCAGCGCAGGTTCTGATCAGTCATGCAATGAATTTGTATAATTCATGAATGAAATTTGTAGGATGAGAAACCTTGCGAAGGTTTTGTAAAAAAATTCTTTTATAACCTTCGCAAGGTTAAACAAAGCACGATCATAGAATTCAGGTTTTTTCGATAAGAAATAATTATGGGAATATTTGACATATTTGAAATAGCACTTATTTCTCTCACACGCAATAAGGTCCGTTCATTCTTAACGATGTTAGGAATTATAATTGGTGTCGGTGCAGTGATTGCAATGATGGCTGTTGGTACGGGTGCTCAAGAAAACATCAAATCGCAGATCGCTTCACTCGGAACAAATGTCATTCTTGTTTTTCCCGGCTCATTCAATCAGGGAGGCGTTCGTTCGGGTACCGGAACTTCTGCCTCACTTACACCGGAAGATCTCATTGCAATTCAAACTCAATGTCCGTCTGTTGCGCTCGCTTCTCCTTCTGTACGTGATGGAGCCCAAATTGTCTATCAAGAACAGAATTGGCGGGCAAGTATCATAGGTGCAACACCGGAATATTTTACGATCAGAAGCTGGCCTGTTTCAAGCGGTCAATATTTTACCGATGCGGATATCCGGGGAGCAACTAAAGTTTGTGTGATCGGTCAAACGATTGCCGATAATCTTTTCAAAGAGAATGACCCGGTCGGTCAAGTGATCAGAATACGAAAGATGCCGTTCAGAATTGTCGGTGTTCTTTCAGTGAAAGGACAATCTGCACAAGGGTCGGATCAGGATGATATCATTATTGCGCCGTACACAACCGTGCAGAAAAAAATGACCGGACAGACATTCCTAAGCAATATTATGATCTCTGCCATCAGTGAAGATGCAATGGTGGACGCGCAATCCCAGATCGCAGAATTGCTGCGTGTTCGCCATAAACTTCAGCCATGGGATGAGAATGATTTCACCGTCCGCAGTCAAACAGAAATTGCAACCGCCGCACAATCAACATCGGAAGTGCTCACAATTCTGCTTGCATCCATCGCTTCAATTTCGCTTATTGTTGGCGGAATTGGCATTATGAATATCATGCCTGTTTCTGTCACAGAACGAACCAAAGAAATTGGAATTAGAATGGCAATCGGTGCAACTGCAAAGAATATTATGATGCAATTTTTAATTGAAGCGGTCGTTCTTAGCCTGCTCGGAGGATTGATCGGCGTACTGCTTGGTGTTCTTTCTTCTACGCTCATCTCAAAATTTGCGGGATGGACAACAATGGTCTCTTCTACTTCAATATTTCTTGCATTCACTTTTTCCGCTGCTATTGGAATTTTCTTCGGATTATATCCCGCCCGTAAAGCGGCGCAGCTCAATCCCATTGATGCGCTTCGTTACGAATGATGACGGCAAACCATATCACATTCATTCTCAACCCGATTGCAGGTCGTGGGAAAGCAGAGCACGTACGTGCATCGTTAGAACATCATCTTCAACAATCTGACCTTGATTATTCATTCCGTATTACAACAACTCCAGGCGAGGCCACGACAATAGCACGAAGAGCAAGCGCAACATCATCAATTGTTGTGGCGATTGGCGGTGACGGAACAGTGAATGAAGTTGCTTCGGGGCTTGTAGGAACAAATGCGGCACTGGCAGTTTTGAGTGAAGGTTCTGGAAACGATTTTGCTCGAATTGTTAATGCGCCAAAGAGCCCTTCACAATTACTTACACTTCTTCACAATTCAAGAATAGTACAATACGATTCGGGGAATGTACGTCTTACACATTCTGACGGATCAGTGACTGAGCGAAAATTTTTCAACTCCATTGGAATTGGATTTGATGCCGCCGTCGCCAAAAAAGTCAGCTCGATCCGCTGGATGCGCGGCATTCCGCTGTATCTCACTGCATTACTTCAAACACTTGCTGGATACAAACCGCACGTTCTTTCCGTGAGAACAAATAATGATGAATGGAAAAAAAAATATTTTTTATTATGTATCGGAAATGGAAGATGGGAAGGGGGCGGATTTATGCTTACTCCCAATGCATTGCCCGATGACGGGATGTTTGAAGTGTGCGGAGTAACCGGCGACAATATCCTAAAAGTATTGCCGGTTCTTCCATCGGTGATGACCGGAAAACATATTGGTAAAAAAAATATTGAAATATTTAATTCCACTGCGCTTGTTGTAGAAAGTGAACAGCCATTTCCCATTCATGGCGACGGAGAGATTTTTGGTTTGGATGTGAAAAAGGTGGAAATTTCAATTACTCCAAAATCTCTTAATGTTGTTGTAAAGCACAAATAGTTTCCTCAAACTTGATGTTCTTTAAAATGGAAACCGTTAAAACGGTTTGAATTTCAGAAATTACTATTTCAACCCACGACTTAAGTCGTGGGTTATGTACAGAAAAAACAAGTATAATCAGTCGTTTTAACGACTTTAGCAAACGGTCAAACAGAGTTACATTGTAAATGTAGAATTGTGTTCTTTGTCTATTGCCTTCTCCGCCAAAAAGTCTATATTAAGATAAAATTCTAGGGATGTATGCCTCCACCAAACAAAAATAATCCCGCTCATAACGAAGATATCCGCAAATACGTATTGAAGCGAGATAAGATGTCGTGCCAATGGCCCGGATGCGGCAGTTCGATGAACATTGATGTTCTTTTTTTATTGGAGGCTGAGCATGGAGAGACTGATGAAAAGCCATATTATAATAACGGTGTGACCTTGTGCCCAAAACACATGGAGATCGTTAATCTTCACGACAAAGCATTTGGTCCGCTTATCTTTGATCTGATCCAGCTTGTGGAATTTGAAAACGATCTTCATGCCACGGAAATGATGTATAAGGAAATATTAAAATCATAATGCACTGTTTTGTTATTCTTTGTTTCCACACCCACTTGTGTGAATAATAAGTAAGCTGAAGCTGACGTTGTAATAAGTACACTCCAATTTCCTACTCTGTATTCTGCTTTTAATATTTATCCTAACTTTGTCAATAATCATAAATTATTTTCTTGACTTCTAACTATTTGACTTGTATTATTGAGCAACTTGTATGACATGTTACAGGTAACTATTTATTATTTAAAGGAATATCATCATTTTTACACCAGTCGAAAATAGAGAATTGCTCAGTAAGACGGTTGCTGCAAGTATTGAGGAAGCGATCAGGTCAAAAAAAATTATTAAAGGGAATAAACTCCCCTCCGAGAGTGAATTGTGCGAACAATTTGGAGTTAGTCGTACTGCATTACGTGAAGCATTACGAATGCTTAGCGCTCGAGATCTTGTAACGATCATTAAAGGAAAGGGAATTTATGTAAAAGGTCCCTCAGCTGATGCAGTAACTCGTCCGCTTCATATGCTATTGCAAATGAAAGGTGAACACAATTATGTACGTGATGTCATCCGTGCACGCCAGATCATTGAACCGGCAATTGCGGCTGAAGCTGCAAAGAATAGGACCGAAGAAGATATCGACCGGTTGAAAAAAAATATGCAAGACTTAGAGAATTGTGGAGACGATCATTTGAGACTTGCGTCTCTTGATGCATTATTTCATCTCGATATAGCAAAAGCATCGCAAAATACAATTATGCCGATGTTGTTAGATCCTATTCATCGACTCATGCCTGAGATCAAATTATCCATCTATAAAGTTGTTGGAGAAAAAGTTGCAAAAGAATCTGCAACAGTATGGCATGGGAAGATATTACAAGAAATTATTGCGCAAAATGTTGAGGGTGCTCGTTTGGCAATGGAACAGCATCTATTGAAAGCTGCAGAACACGCAGAAGAAATGTTACGAGTTCAANNACTTGTATGATATGTGATGTCTTTTTAAAAATTCAGATTATTAATAAATGTTCTGCATACTGAAATGAAAAAAATATTTATTTTGCTCACTGTTCTTTCTTGTTCACTTTTTTCGCAGGGACAAGATGAATCCGTTCTGCCTGTAGATTACCCGAAGAACTATACTGCACAATTGAACGCGGTATATACAACCATAGGTGATTGGGAAGGAAGATTAGATATTTATCGGCCGTCAGAAAATGTAAAACCAACTCCAGTTGTTATCAATATTCATGGCGGTGCTTGGACACATGGTGTAAAAGAATCACAACGAGGTTTTGGTTCATTCTTCAAAAGAGGATGGGCAGTTGTAAATATAGAATATCGAATGTCTCCAATTGCGCCGGCTCCCGCTGCGATCGAAGATGCACGGTGNNACTATCTTATTAAGAATTCCGCTGAATTAAATATTGACGTACAGAAAATCGTTGTGATGGGCGGTTCTTCTGGAGGACATCTTGCATTAATGGCGGGATTGTTGGGAAATGATAATACGTTTGATAAGAATTGCTCCGGAGTGGAAAAAATCTCAGTTGCCGCGATCATCGATAAATATGGTGTTGCTGATCTTTCGAATTTAGGAGAGTTTAAAAAAAGCAAATCTGTAAAAGCTTGGCTTGCAGAAAAAATCGATAATCAGGATTTCTTAAGAACGATCTCGCCGATATCATACATCACGAGAAATTCGCCGCCGGTCTTTATCGTGCATGGAAACGCGGATCCGACTGTTCCGTATCAGCAATCCGTTGATCTGAAGAAAAGATTAGATGAAAGCGGTGTGAGGAATATTTTTCTTACCGTTGAAGGCGGCGCTCACGGAAAATTCTCGAAAGAAAAGAATACAGAGATCAGCACAGCAATGTGGGAATTTCTTAACAGTGTTTGCAATGCTGAATCAAAATAATTTTACTCAATAATAAGTTCAAACTGAATAAAAAGAAAGCAGAGGGTCTACAATGAGTGATCTAACAAACAAAGTTGCCATCGTTACCGGCGGTGCGCGCGACATAGGAAGACAAGTATCATTAAAACTTGCAGAACAGGGTGCTTCTGTGGTCATCAATTATTATGATAATAAAAGCGATGCGGAAGAGACTGTCAGCACAATCAAAGCGGCAGGCGGTAAGGCGGTTGCAGTTCAAGGTGACATGACAAAATATGCCGATGCGCAGAATCTTGTTTCGGAAGCACAAAAAGCATTCGGTGCGAAGATCGACATTCTTGTGAATGTTGCCGGGGGGTTAATGGGACGCCATACGATCGTAGAAATGGAAGAATCATTTTGGGATGCAGTGATGAATGTGAATCTTAAGAGCGTATTCTTTGTGACAAAAGCAGCAATTCCGTTTTTAAATGACGGCGGTGCGATCATCAATTTTTCAACCGTAGCAGTTCACGATGGCGGCGGACCTGGTGCAATTGCATACGCAACGGCAAAAGCAGGAGTTCTTACATTCACCCGCGGATT
>DMPG01000222.1:0-3166 GCA_003456055.1 Bacteroidota bacterium
TACCCTAGTCGTGTCATTACTTCTCTCAAACCGGTATCGGTTATTCCCCATTGCGTGATATTGTGAATATCTTTCCAAGGTTTATTGAATTTCGGATGAATTTCATTTTTATGTTCATAGACAAACCGAGAGAACTCTTTGCTGTGATCTGAAGCGAGCTCTATATATTTTTCAAACGGCAAATCAAGCAGCCGGATGGTTTTCTCACCCCGAATGTATTGTTGGTTGTAAATGACAAAGCAGGAACAATTCTTTGCATATCGTTGAATAATCTCATCCCAATCAGGATTTGCCTGGTGCAAAAGCACATCAAAGAAATAGATGACATCCACACTTCCAATTGCATCAACCGTTGTTTGAGATGCAAAGTCTTTTTCTAACAAGGTTAAGTTCTCGAGTCTGAGAAGTTTTGTCTTTACCGCATGAGGAAAATCAGTATCGACAAGAAATCCTTTTTCAATTTGAAATTTTTTTAGTGTATGAAGTGTATACGCGGCGTTTACTTTCCACACGCCGCCAAGATCGGCAAATGATTTTGCTTGAGGAAAATATTCGCTAAAAGTTCTCTCAATTAGTTCTAATTTATGACGATTAACGTAAATATTGTACCCATGAAATAAATTTGGAACATTAAAAAATGCTTTCCGGACTTTTCGTAAAAATGTTGAGATCATGATTATTGGAATTGAATATTGAAAATAAAATACATCACCGCAAACTTTCTTCCAATGCGGTTTTTGCGTCGGTTTTTTCATCGCGATATTTTACGATCAACGGTGTATACATCTGTAATCCATTCTTCATTGCAAAAGGGGTGTTGATCGCTCTGCTTCCCGCAATAACAACTGCATTTTCAGGTATCACAAGCGAGCCATTAGAATTTTTTCGAATTACTGTTTCATTTACCAGATCGTACACAGGAGTTGAACCGTTAAGAGTGACTCCTGAACCGATGACGGCACGGCTTTTAACGATGGTCCCTTCATAAATTCCGCAATTACCGCCAATGAGAACATCATTTTCAATGATAACCGGAAGGGCGCCAATCGGTTCTAACACGCCTCCGATCTGAGCAGCTGCACTGAGATGCACTCTCTCACCAATATAAGCACACGAACCGACAAGTGCATGTGAATCGACCAGCACATTCTTTTCAATATAAGCACCGACATTGATATATGCCGGAGGCATAATGATAACTGATGATGAAACATACGCTCCTTTGCGGATAGAGGTTCCGCCGGGAACAATTCGAACTTTATCCTTGAGCGTAATTACTTTTAGCGGGAATGTATGTTTATCAAAAAATGGGAATGTCATTGAAGATGAAACAGATTGCAATTTTCCTAACCGAAAACCAAGAAGGATTCCTTTCTTTACCCAATGATTGACAGTCCATTCAGTTTTAACTTTTTCCACGGTTCGAATCGTGCCATTATCCAACAATGAGATAAATTCAGAAAATACTTTGTCTGCATTCTTTGTTTGATTTTCAAATTCTTGTTCAATGGTTTGCTGCATTGCTAGAATATCATTTCTCATACACCATGCTCCACAAGCGATAATTCGTCCAATGCACGCCTTAATTGAAATTTATGCTCAAGAGACATTGGCGTGAGTGGCAGACGAAATGCTTCTGTAATAATTCCCATCATTGCCAATGCAGATTTTACGGGAATAGGATTTGATTCCACAAAATTCAAGTTCATTAGATCGAGAATTCGTTCATGAATGTTTCGGGCATTCTCAAATTCACCTTTGAGACATAATTGTACCATTGTAGAGAAGAGTGACGGTATTTCGTTTGCAACTACCGAGATAACGCCATCAGCACCAAGTGCCATCATTGGTAGAGTCAAAGCGTCATCACCGGAAAGTACAATAAAATTCTTCGGGCGATGACGCAAGATTTCCATCACTTGCGGAATGTTTCCGGAAGCTTCTTTGATACCGGCAATCCCGGGCAGTTCAGCAAGACGCAGCGTTGTTTCTGCATTGATGTTGCTTCCAGTTCTTCCAGGAACATTGTACACAAAGATTGGAATATCCACAGCATCAGCGATCGCTTTATAATGTTCGAAGAAGCCTTGTTGAGTCGGTTTGTTATAATATGGCGCAACAGAAAGAACCGCATCAGCATTTATAGCACGAGCATGCTGTGTTAACGAAATGGCTTCACGTGTAGAATTGCTCCCGGCACCGACAAGAATAGGAACTCTGCCGTTCGCTTGCCCTGCTACGATATCCATAACGTGATGATGTTCGGGATGAGATAGCGTAGCACTTTCACCGGTTGTTCCGCATGGAACAAGCGCTTGTATACCATTGGTAATTTGGAATTCAACCAAATGTTTTAACGAATCAACATCGATCTCTCCGTTTGTGTGCATTGGTGTTACAAGCGCAGTCGCTGTTCCACGGAACGAAAATGAAGATGACATAGTAAATCCTTTTTATTGATGAGTGAATGTTTTTTCAAAGACAAGTTCTTCAAACGAGAATATTCCGGAAATGGAAAGAGTCAATTCCGCAGCAAGAATTGCTCCGTGAGCAAAACCCGATCTATTGTGAGCGCGATGGGTCAATTCAATTTCATCCGCAGCGGAATGGAATAATACTGAATGATTTCCAAATACAGTGCCGACTCTATTGCTTGTTATACTGATCTGATGCGGCGCAATGACAGATTCATCTTCGATCCGTTTGATCGATGATTTATTTTGCATCTGTGAAATAATTTCATTGGCAAGTGTCAGTGCAGTACCGCTTGGTGAATCTTTCTTTTTGGTATGGTGTGTTTCGTGGATTGCAACATCATAATCAGAAAATGAATTCATTAATAGTGCTGCGGTTCGAACAATACGGAAAAACATCTGCGCACCGATGGAAAAATTATTTCCATAGACAAACGTTCCATTATTTTTTTTAACAGAAGAAAGAACATCATCTTTTTGATCCTGCCAGCCGGATGTTCCTTCGATCAGTGGAATACCAACAGAACTGCAAATCTCGGCATGAGAGTGGACAAGAGCGGACTGGGAAAAATCAATACAGCAGTCGATTTGATGCTGTTTGTAAAATTTAGACGCTGCCGGCGGAAGCGGAGAAGAAGAAGTGAATGAAGCAACAATCAAATGTCCGCGCTGTATCGCGGCAGATTCGATCT
>DMPG01000222.1:3205-5705 GCA_003456055.1 Bacteroidota bacterium
TAGATTTAAAATGAAAAAACGCAGAGAGTTCGCTAAAGACTCTCCACGTTTGAATGAAATGCACCGAAATATTTACGGCAAAATGATTCTTGCAGATTGTCGTTAGCGCTTTGTTCCGATATCTCGAAACAACAGTCTGCAAGTCGTATTCTTGCATCCCAAGAATGGAACGGAAACACGTTCCATCTTTCGGCGGTGCTATCTTCAAACCTTTTCGTTACGCTTTATCGAACTGTTCTGTTCTCAGCGTAATTACTCGTGTGCACCGCTCCTCTAAGACTGATATAATAAGCAAAATTGTATTTCAGTTGTCAACAATTATTTTGTATTTTCATAGTGAACTAGGAATTATCAATCTTCATTTATTATTGAACCAATGATCGCAAAACTTGCTTTAGAGAACGGAACTGTATTTACCGGCGAACATTTCGGAGCGGAAGGTGAAACATCCGGCGAAGTATGTTTCAATACCAGTATTACGGGATATCAGGAAATTCTTACTGACCCATCGTACGCCGGACAGATCGTAACAATGACGTATCCACTTATTGGAAATTATGGTGTCAATACGGAAGATGTTGAATCCATAAAACCGCAGGTAAGCGGATTTATTGTAAAAGAATATTTTGACTTTTACAGTAATTGGCGTGCAAATTCATCGCTGGGTGATTGGCTGAAAAAGAATAATATTCTTGCGATCCAGGGAATTGATACACGTATGCTGACGAAAATTTTACGCGATCAGGGGGCGATGCGTGGTGTTATATCCACAACAGATCTGAATAACGAACGGTTAATTGCAAAAGCACAAGCATCACCCGACATGAACGGTCTTGATCTTGCGAAAAAAGTAACAACTCAAAAAGAATATCGATGGAGCGAAATAGATACAACTGCATATGCGCTCACCACAAAAAATGGTGAAACAAACAACGCAAAATACAAAGTGGTTGTGTTTGATTACGGCGTGAAACAGAACATTCTTCGTCGACTTGCGAAGTATGGATGCGATCTTGTTGTTGTTCCTGCCAGCTATTCAGCGGAACAGGTATTGGCAATGAATCCGGATGGAATATTTCTCTCAAATGGTCCCGGCGATCCGGATGCGGTAAAATATGCAATACTGAATATCAAAAAATTGATCGGGAAGAAACCGATCTTTGGGATTTGTCTCGGTCATCAATTACTGGGTCTTGCGCTTGGCGGCAAAACATATAAATTAAAATTCGGTCATCGCGGCGGAAACCATCCGGTGAAGAATCTCCGCACCAATGTCATTGAAATAACATCACAGAATCATGGCTTTGCTGTGGATTGGAAATCAATGGACCAATCGCAGATTGAACTGACTCATATCAATCTAAACGACCAGACGGTGGAAGGTTTTGAGCATAAACAATTCCCTCTTTTCTGCGTTCAATATCATCCGGAAGCATCTCCCGGACCCCACGACAGCGATTATCTCTTTTCTAAATTTGTGCAGATGATGGAGAAGCATAAAAGTTAGAAAAACAAAAGCCGCTTTTCAGCGGCTTTTGTTTTATTGTTTCTGTGGTTCTTTCTTTTCAAAAATATCATCGCTCAATCCTTTGTTTACCTGATAATCGGAATAGATCAACTCGACTATTCCTTTCTTCGGCATACGATTTGGACTGTAAATTTTTTCTGCAAGGGAATCGACATTTTGACTAAAATCAAATTTTGCGGTAATCTTTGACGGTAAGACATATTTTCCTTCAATAACCGTGCTTTCGATCAGCACTTCGATCTTTCGTCCTTCCATCGGGAATGCTTCCAGTTTGGAGATCGTCCATCGACTTTCATCCANNTTTCGTGATCGTCCATCGACTTTCATCCACCCAAATAAAACTTTCGCGGATCTGTTTTCCTTTTTCCGGTTTGGTGACGAGACGGATCTTATATAATATTTTCCCATCAACTTCTTCTTTTCCCATTAACGATGGATCGAATTTTGTCAGGAGATCACCGGGATTAAGATCCAAGATATTTTTTGGGATAAAGGAGGTTCCTTTGGACTCAGTTTTGAATTTGTTCGGCTGCTTAAAAAAGATCTTCACATTCATTTGTGGAACCTTTAATCGTTCCATGTTCACTTTTCCGGTGAGGACCGCCGAATAATCCTTCACCACGTCGAAATTTGCTTTAACATTCAGCAATATCTTTTCCGCAGACAACTCCTGTGAATATGCGGGTAATGAACTGTAGCACAATAGAAAAACCATTACTGAAAAAAGTTGAATGGTCCGTGTAAACAATTTGTTGTTCATAGGATTGTTTAAATATTTTGACATTCTTATTATAGTTTTGATTCTTGGTGTGCAATTACTTTGTTATAGATTGCCATCAAAATTGTTCCGGTAATCCCGATAGCGATCATCGAGAACCATACCATCGAAGGATTGCCGGTTGCTTTTGACGTTTGATAGATCCAGCCGCCAAACGGATCGCCGACAAATCGCGCAATAGCGATCGGGAGAAA
>DMPG01000222.1:5774-6340 GCA_003456055.1 Bacteroidota bacterium
GCAGCGATTGTTGGGATGGAAGGATGAATTGCAATGATGATCCAGATGAGCGATGAGACAGCAAATCCGATCAATATTGCTGAGCGTGTCGGAATATTCTTTGTCAATCGATTGATCGGAATTTGGAACAGAATAATTGCTCCCGCTCCTGCCCACGATTGAACGATCTCATACGGTGCTTCTTTTCCGATATAATCCGTGATGTAGTACGGGACAATGATGAATTCCTGCCAGAAGATGATCCAATACAGAGAATAGATGAGCAGGAAGATCATGAATTTAAAATTTCCAAGGACAACAAAAAGGTTGGAGATCTTTTTCCCCATTGATTCGCTTGCCGCTATCTTTTCGCTTTGCACATCCTTATAAAGAAGCAAATTGACGATCAGCATTGCAAAGCAGCTAATGGAAGAGACCAGATAAACAAATTCATTTCCAAAACTATCTCTGACAAAATATGCAATCGTCGGTCCGATCATCGCACCGGCATTCACAAGCCAATAGTAAATTGCAAACCCGAGAGATTTTGTTTTTTCTGTTGATGTTATGGCAACAGTTCCAAGAAC
>DMPG01000222.1:6351-12219 GCA_003456055.1 Bacteroidota bacterium
AGAGGTAGACCTTCATACACACCGGCAAATGCGGTCATACCGACTGAGCCGATGAGGAAATATCCAAGTCCGAGAATGGAAAATGCAATATTGAATGCACGTCGAAATCCCCATTTATCAGCAAGAGTTCCGCCGAGAATCGGCAAGAGGTAGATCAAGCCGCCGAAAATTCCGGAGAGCGTACCGGCTTCTGTTTCCGTGAAACCGAGCCTATTGCGCAGGTAAACCATAAATACGATCTGCTGCCCGTAGTATGCAAGTCGTTCAAACAACTCCATGCCGTTGGCAACCCAAAACGAAGGCAGGAATCCCGATTTTATGTCAGCAATGGATTTGGAAATATTCATAGTGTCCTTTTTGAAACAGACGAAGGTGAAAAAAATTATGACAAAATATCTTTACGTTTAAAGATCATCAATGTCGCACCCCAAAATGCTGTATTATATGCTCCCAGGATGAGAACAGAATTTCTGATACTTTCCCAGTCAAAAGGATCACGGAGTGCCTGCTGCCAGACATTCATATGCGTAGTAAAAAGCCATGGTTTAATATTTTCGACAGATTCAACAGGGAGAAAAGTGATGATATAAAATATTGCAATGATCACCATCGTAATGATGATCGGGCCGATCGCGTTTTCCACCAGCGATGAAATAAAAAATGCTAATGATGCCACTACAAACATCGACCAGATCGCCAATGTGTAGGCAAAAAGAAAATGATAGATCAAGTTAGCTTCAGGGAGAATGACGATGCCCTCCTTATCAAGTGCAATAAGATCGCCGGTGCCGAATATCCAAATCCCGAGTCCGATAGAAAGTATTGCAATGCCAACGACAAGTGAAGCAGTGTACATTAGCGTTGCAATATATTTTGCATTCAATATTTTTGTCCTGGAAACGGGGCGAATAAGAGTCAAACGGAAGGTTCCTGCCGTCGCTTCACCCGAAAGCTGATCGCCTGCAACGAGTGCAATGAGGGATGGAACATGCACCCATAATCCGTTCATGATGATCTGAGAGACTGCCCAGCCGTTGAACAAATTTCCCGTTATCAAAAATTCCGTCTGCATTGTTCGCAATTGATATTGGATGAATTTTCCTCCTTCGATCCACATGATCCACATAATGACAGGAATAAGAACGCCGACAGCAATAAAACCGATATACGTCCGCCATTTGGAGTAGGTTTTGAAGAGTTCCCAATAGATAAGATTGAGCATAAGAAAAAGTTAAAAGTGTTAAGTTAAAAGTTGAAATTACCCAAAAACATGATGCACAGTTCAATGCTTATTAATTGTTACCATTAACTTTCATTGGTTACTTCCAGGAAATATTCTTCCAGACTGTGTTTCGGCTGAACAGAAAACACTTTGCATTTTGCTTTTACCAGTTCGTTGATGACGGAAGGAATATTTTTTGGATTCACCTTTGCAACGATTCCTTCTTCGGTTTGAGAAATTTCGGAAACTGATTTGATCGCTCTTAGCACAACGAGAGTTTTTTTGATCGGTTCAACATTGAAGAGGACTTTATCTGCATTTGCTTTCAACAATTCTTCAACGCTTCCCTGTACCAGCATTTTACCTTTGTTGATGATCGCCATGCGGGTTGCAACCTGCTCTACTTCGTTCAGTAAATGAGAAGAAAGGAAAACTGTGATGCCTCGTTCAGTGGTCAATCGGACGATCAGTTCTCGGACTTCTTTCATTCCCTGCGGATCAAGTCCGTTGGTCGGTTCATCCAGCATGATCAATTGCGGGTCGCATAACAATGCTTGTGCAATCCCGAGACGCTGTTTCATTCCGTGAGAGAACGTTTTTACTTTATCCAGAGCACGATCTGTAAGTCCGACAATATCAAGCGTTTCCATGATTTTCTTATCAGCAGGAGTTTTGCCAAGTGTCAGCGATCCGGCAATTTGCATATTCCTGTAAGCGGAGAGATAGAGATAGAAATCAGGTTTTTCAACGATGCCGGCAACATCTTGCAAGGCGAGTTCACGCTTTTGAAAAAGATCGTGACCGAAGAGTTCCACTTTTCCCGTGGTGGGTTTGATGAGGGAGAGGATCATCCGAATGGAGGTACTTTTTCCGGCTCCATTTGGTCCGAGAAATCCGAACACGTCGCCCCGATGAACTTCAAGATTGATATCCTGAGCAGCCCAGCGGTTCTTGTATCGTTTTCCGAGATTGGTAGTGCGAAGAATGATATCTGACATTATAATAAATTGACAATTAAAAAAATGAAAAGTGGACAATTGTCCATATATCATTTTCAATTGTCCACTTTCAATTGATCATTGAAAAAATTAATTTGGCTCTCGCAAAACATCGGACGACTGGATATCTTTTCCTTCGGTGATCTTTGCTTTTGCCGCTTTTCCTTTCAGTGCATCTTCGATCACTTTTATGTGACCAACCTTTGTCTCTTCCGCGCCAAGGTCAAGTCCTGTATCCGGATCTTTGATCGGTTCGCCGACTCGGAATACGTCGAATTCCATACCAACCTTTACGTTACCCTCAGATCCTGGTTTCATCAATAATGTGCCGTCGCTGTTCATTTTCAAAATTTTTCCGCCCCATGGTATCTCTGCCATGTTTTTCACGATCAGTTCTACAACATCATCCACTGCTTCGCGGGTTGCCTTGCCGATATCAGTGTCGTCCCAGCTATCCATATTGCTGAAGTCAATTCCCTCGTAATCAACGGCAATACCGGTTGTGGATTCGTCTCCTTCGGCTTTTTCCGCTGCAACAATTTCACCGGTAACGGTATTTACTAATCGAATATCTACCACAGCGCGCGATGTTGTTGTTTTAATTCCACCACTGAGAAATGACATTCCTCCAGAAACCTTATTTTCTTTTTTCCCAAATTCTGAAATTGAGCCGACGACAAGTAATTCAACTCCAAGNNAACGACAAGCAATTCAACTCCGAGCAGTTTTCCAACTTTTGGAGCAGTTTCTGCCGTAACAAGACCGCTTTCGCCAAGTTTTTGTTCACCCAAAACTCGTTCCAATTCCTGGCGTTCAAGGACAGAAAATTTTCCGGTTTTTACCAATGCGGTCACAAGCATATCCGCAACACCTTCGCCAAGATGATTGTAGCCGGTACCGGCACGATCTTCAAAACGTGAAACGGCGACGCGCTTTTTTAATTGAGCCTGAGTGAACGAGAAGAGCAGAATAAGAGCAANNGCAAGAAAAATACTTAAGCGTTTCATATTTACTCCAATTGTATTGTGAATTGTGAATGAAGTTGGAGAAATATAGAGAGAATGACGGCGAAAGGCAATGGAAGGAGTGGCAACTTTTGCCGTTCTTATGCATCTTACTCCCACACTTGGACAATCAGATTGGAATCAGTGAATTTTGCCTCAGTTTCAGACGAAGAATTAATATTGCAGTTTCGGAACGGACAACTCAATTCGGGATCAATACTCTATGCTCGTTATAAAGACGCGATATATTCTTTTTGTCTGAGAATGCTGCAGGATTCCGAAGGTGCGAAGGATGCAACGCAAGATACATTCATGAAAATGGTTACGAACATTCAATCGCTGCATAACGGTAAGGCATTCAAATCGTGGCTTTTTTCCGTTGCGAGAAATGAAGTGTTAATGGTNNCCAATTTGATGATGAAGCGGTTGTATTCGACCACTCCACGCCGTTAAGCATTACACTGCAGAGTGAAATGAAAGAAAAAATCCGGCAAGCAATGCTTCGATTAAAACCGGCATACCGCGAAGCATATATGCTCCGAGAGATTGAAGGTTTTACGTATGAAGAAATTGCAACAGCAACAGGAACAACAATCAGTGCCGTAAAATCGAAATTATTCAAATCGCGCGTTGCATTGAATGAAATGCTGGCGCAATACAGATAAGGAAATAACATTATGAACTGCCAAACAACAAAAGAACAGATCAGTCAATTTTTGGATAATGAACTTCACGATGAAGAATTACAACCGATGTTTCATCATTTGGGTGAATGTGAAGAGTGCCGAAAATTCTTTCTGCAAGCAAAAGAAATTTGCGACAGCGCAAAGACTCTGGAATATTTAACTGCACCGAATGAGATCGATCAAAAGTTTGCGGTGTTGGGAATGGAACAAAAACAAAAATCGATTCTGTCGAGACAGTTTACGATTTCCGTCTCTTCTGTAATCAGCTCGGTCGGCGCTGTAATTGTTNNATTGCAGAGCAATATCGGCAGACAATGAATCTGTCGATGCCGTTCAGCGCAGGTCTATCTGATCGGAATTAATCTCATTAACATTATCAGGTCACTTATGAAATATCTTCTTTGGTTTTTTGCGGGATGCGTTTGTATCGGCGTTCCTTTTTTTATCGGTTATGATCAACATGATATGTGGAATTCAGTGTTCGGCGGAATGATTGGAGGNNACAATGTTCTATTTTTTTATTGTTAGGAAAGAATTTCTCTCAAAATGGAAGATATTCACTGCAAGCTTGTTTGCTCTCCACATTTTCGCTTTTGCAGCATTTACAGTAACGAGCTATCGTACAGCTTCACTTCAACGAGAAAATCTTTACAAGATGATTTCATACAGTTTTAATGGTGGCATTGTTCATCTTGAATTTTACAGACGGACATTGTCAACACTCCATCACTATTATAATCAACCAACCGGTGAGAAAAAATCGTTTGTTGATGTGTTTAGTTCTCTTTATGGTAATAAAATATACAGCGGGACATTTGAAATTAATGAATCGCAGGCTCCCAGAGGAACATTCGTAACGTATCAAGGAGATTCTCTTGTGCAATTAGTTGCGGCAAGTAGTGATGCATTTGCAAAAGGGATTCGACCAGATTTTGCGAATATCAACGGATTAACAGGGAAAATTCAATACACGGCAACAATGTCCAAATATGGAGTGACGTATGAACGAAACAATTAAAACAAACACAGGTTCGCCGTGGTCATCATACTTTGTTCTATTTTTTATTGGTTTCATAGTGTTACTGCTTACGTTGTATGGAATATTTTATTTACATATGCGGTTTCATCATATTTGGGTGGCACTCTTTAAAATTTTATCAATTGACCTATGGTTTGTGGGACACAATACTCTTCAGCAGGCAATTGATGAAGTTAATGGACGGTCAATACCAATCATAAAATTTGGAACGTATCTTTCAATGTTCATTTCTTTTCTTTTTTTGTTTGTCCTCAATCCGATACTTTTCATTTTGTCAAAAAACAAAATAAATGCAAGCAAATTGTATCAAAAAAAATCTTCGTTAATAGTACGCGTCGGATATTATATCAGCCTCGTAATCCTGATCGGTGTACCTATAAATACAATTACTTCGGCAGTTGTTTTAAATTCACATTTTGAGAGATTTAAAAAAATAAGTGTCGAACAAAAATATCAGTCAGTAGATGTGAGAAATGAATTGTTAACAATAGTATTCAAAGCTCAACAATATTATATTCTTCCTGTAGAAGAAGGGGGCGGCGACAAGAGTTTTTTGAAAAATGGTAAACCAATATCATTGAGTGATCTTGGATTTGAGGAAAGATCCTCATTGGGAACAACGGTTTTATATCAACAAAAGTCCGATACGATACTGCATCTTCATTTTTTTGGAAACAGAATCAGTACAAGAAATAACAGTTACAACCCAGAAATTATTCACATTGTAGAGTATAAGGTGACAATTTATCCTTCTGATTTTAAGATGGAGATGAACTATTAAATGGAGTATCTTCCAATTATGAAATCAAAAAAGTCCTGTAAGCACTTCTTGTTTCACCCTCATTTTTTTTCTACTTTAATGACAAAATGAATCCCCGAAGCAATAAAAATCTTCGGGGATTTTGCGATCTTGTTAATC
>DMPG01000221.1 GCA_003456055.1 Bacteroidota bacterium
GAACATTTGCGTACATATACTTTAATGCAGTTGTGTCGATAGTGATATCGATTCGAGCAAGGGTAGTATCCGAATATACTTTCCAACTTTGGTCTGTTTGCGCAATTGTAAAAAGGAAGGGAATAAAAATTGAGAGGAACAAAAGTATTATTTTCATAGTGCCATAATATTTAGAATTGAGGAACCATTTGCAGAAAAGGGTTTATTTTAATTCCCACACAATCGTTACTTCATCGGTCAAGGTCATTTCTTTTACGTCAAAACCAAGCGATTCATCGTTTGCCACACCGCGGTTCATCATCATTGCAGATTTGTACATAGGAACAGCATTTTGCATTCCATACGTAATGCGATGAATGGCGCCAAGCGTTTGTTTTGTTGTAGCAGCAATCAATTCGGCGCGGGATTGCGCATCGCCGATGGCAAGGGTCAGGAGTGCGTCGTTTACCTGTCTTTCTTTTTCTGCCGAAAGAATGAAGTTGAATGTAAAACGAACATCATTTTCACTATTCATAAACGATGTGATGATCGCTCCGATCTTTTCTTTGGTATTAGGAAAATCTATCATGATGTTTTGCCGTGCGATGTATCCTTTGTCGACATTCTTGTTGTTTTCCCACACCAAGTTTTTTGTAACACTGAAATCGGTCGTTTTGATTGCATCCTTTTTGAATCCGACCGTCTGCAGCTGTGCGATCAATTGTTCGGTCTTCGCATTGAGTCCTTTTACAGCATCGGCAAATTTTGGATTGACGATCGTCGCTTCAATGGTCAACACACCGATATCCGGCATGGCTTTGTAGGTGCCGACTCCTTTTACTTCAAGCGTGCGGATGCTTTGTTGTGCATTTACAGAAAAAATGAACAAAGTGAGAGTGCAAAATACTTTAAAGATCTGGTTCATAAAATCCTCAATGGTAAGTAATGGTGTAGAATAGTGTACAAATATTTTACGCAAATAAAAAAAGGTCAGAAGAACGCTGACCTTTTTGGGGAAACAATAGTAATGTGTTTATTATGTTTTTTGAATGATCGGCGGCATTTCGTACGCTTCGCAGACGGATTGGAATCCAGCCGCTTTGTGCGTTGCGTCGCAGAACGGTTTTGTTTTGCTCTGTCCGCATCGACAAAGAGAGATCTTTGTGCGACCATTGAGTCCATACCGATTTCCATTGGTATCAAACAATTCTATGTCTTCACCTTCCACACGAAAACTGCCGTTATTATTTACGATGATCTTAGTTGCCATAATATGATTCCCCTACTATATCCTTTGCGAAAACTTCTGTTCAATTGAAATAATTTTTGCAAAGTTTTTTTAATATTTATGATGCTCGTAAAGCATTGATGATGTTCATACGTGAAGCGCGGACTGCCGGTAAAAATCCGCCGAAGACTCCCATGATCAGCGAGAAGAGAAGTGTCCACCCTATAATATCCAGTGATAATGAAAAGCCGAATGCAAGTTCTGAGAACGTCCCAAAATTTGTCGTGGAAAATGAGACGAACTGCATGAATGAAGCAAGGATCAATCCAATGATCCCGCCGACGATTGACAATGCCAACGCTTCTATCAGGAACGCCGTCAAGATGCTCCTGCGCCGAAAACCAAGAGCACGCAGCGTACCGATCTCTACCGTGCGATTTGCCACGGCGGCATACATTGTTATCATTGCTCCGATCATTGCCCCAAAACTAAAGATGATGGTGATGACCAAACCAAGCGCTTTGATAAAGACCGCCATTCCCTGCGATTGTTCAAGGTAGAATTGCTGCTCCTTTTTCACTTCCAGATCCTGCAGCCGCTGTTCTGTCTCCAGTTTTGTTTTTATTGTTTCGTAATCGCCGATATTCTTTAATTTGAACGTATAGGAGGAGAACGTAGTCGTACGATTAAATTCCTGCATGATATTTTCTGCATCTGCCCATAGTTCCGAAGCAAATCCTGTCTTCCCCGCGTCAGCCACGCCGACGATGGTCCATAATTTTGACCCGATCTGTATCTGTTGCCCGATCTCCACGTTCTCAAACTGATCGTGTATCTTGTTGCCGATGACAATCTCCGTTGAACCTTGCTTGAACCAACGTCCCTCTTTGATTGTCACTTGAGACCGAAGCGTGATTGCTCCCGCGGAGACACCGCGCACGATAATGTTTCCCATATCATTCGTCTGTTTCTTTCTCAAATTGATGATTGTAACAACATCGGATGTTCCGAAGGTTTTTCCTTCGTTAGTCACTGCAATTTCCGGGAAGGTCGAAATGATCCCGATCTGATCTCTGCTGACCGCGCTCAGCAGCTCGCCGGAGGAACCTTTACGCAGAATGATGACATTATCCTCCGAACCGGTTGCCACCATGGTATCTTCAACACCCTGCGCAAGCATCAGAACGGCGGCAAAGACAAAAACAACCAGTGCGATACCGGTAACGGTGAGCGCGGTTGTGAGGCGTCGCGTCCATAAATTTCGGATATTATACGAAAAAGGGATCTTCATAGAAATTTAAATTATATGTTGTGAGTAAAAAATCTATTAACCAATCTGACGTAATCCGTCAACAATTTTCATCCGCGCTGAACGATAGGCAGGAAAGACCGCCGCAACGACTCCAACCAGGACCGAGAACATTACCGCCAGCACCATTGTAGAGTTTGCTACCTTGAACACCGGGAAGAGGGTAGGAAATTGTGCACCGAACCCCTGGCAGACCGGAAACGTCAAGATCAAACCGAATGCACCGCCGATCATCGAAATGAACAGTGATTCTCCCGCGATCAATCCAACAACATGAAACGACGTAAATCCGAGTGTTTTTAACACCGCATATTCACGAATCCGTTCTCGTGCGGACATAATAATCGTATTGGCAAGCACCATAAGAATGATCCCAATGATCACATACGAAACCAATTCCAGCGACGTGATGATCGCACCGGAAAGCGAAACGAAACTCTGCTGAAATGCTTTCTCCGTCTCTGTTTTTGTCTTTGCCGAAGAATTTATGAACAGTGCATCGACCGCTTCGGACACCGACGGTGCATCATTCATATTGCGGATCTGAATGATATACCACCCGACATGATCCGTTGCCCACGATGCCGTCTGCCTGCTCCGTTCGTTCAGATATTCCCACTGGAAAAACATCTGCGTTTCATCCGCTGTCTTATCTTTTCCGGTATAGACACCCGCAACAACAAATTCCCAATCTCCCGGATAGATATCTCCTTTAACGTTGATGATATCGCCGACCTTGAATCCGTGCTGTTCAACAAGTTTTTTGCCTACGATGCACGAATTTCGCAGTTTTTTAAAATTCGCCAATTGGTCCGGCGGAACGGTATATTCCGAATAGACATCGAAAATCGTTTCGGGGTCGATCGCAACGCGGGGGAAAAAATTCTCAAAGCTTTGGTCTTTATAGATTCCCTGGAACCAGTTGGCAAACGATACTTTTGTCACGCCGGGAATACCTTCAATCTGACTTCGATAGGAAACCGGCAGAGGAAAAATAAATGAGACGGCGTGGCGAGTGATCAGCCGATTGGCCGACGATGCTTCCACTCCTGAAGACCATGATGTGACAACGGTTCGCAGAAGACCGAATGCAAGAACCGCAACGGCAATGCCAAGCATGGTGAGAATGCTCCGCAGTTTATGCCGCAAGAAATTTTTATATATGAGTTTTAAGACATTCATATCGTTTTCTGTAGTAGTGCTAAAAAAATTAATTTTTTGTTAATTCGCCTTTGTCCAAATGCTGAATAGTGCGGGCACTTTGGGCTGCATGCGGATCATGGGTGACCATGATGATCGTTTTTTTAAATTCTTTGTTCAGACGCTCCAGTAATGTCAGGATCTCCTCTGCCGATTTCCTGTCGAGATCTCCCGTTGGTTCGTCGCCAATGAGCAATGTCGGATCGGTCACAACGGCACGGGCAATGGCAACGCGCTGCTGCTGTCCGCCGGAAAGCTGCCTCGGATAGTGATCCATCCGGTCTGAAAGTCCGACCACTTTCAGCATCATTTCAATGCGTTCTTTCTTTTCTTTTTTTGAAAGATTCGTCAACAGCAGCGGCAGTTCAACATTTTCATAGGCAGTCAACACCGGCATCAAATTATAGAACTGAAACACAAAACCAATATTATGCGACCGCCATTTTGCCAAAGCAGATTCGTTCAATTTTGCGATATCGGTTCCGGCAACAACGATGGAACCGCTGGTTGGCAGGTCGATACCAGAAATAAGATTCAACAATGTTGTTTTTCCGGAGCCAGATGGTCCCATCAACGCAAGGAATTCCCCTTCCGGAACATCAAGGGAGATATTTTGCAGAACCGGAATCTCCAGCGTGTCGCGTTTGTACACTTTGGATACATTCTTTACTTGAACCAGTGGTGTCATATGATTGTATAATAGTTGTTAATAAAAAAATATAATTATTGTAATTATTTTTGGAGTGACATTTTTTTTGTTTCAGAGAATGTTCCTGCGGTAATTCTGTAAAAATATAATCCGCTTGGTAAATGTGAAGCATCAAACGCAACGGAATATTTTCCGGCTTCTTTTACTTCATTAACAATCATCGCGATTTCTCTTCCAATGACATCGTACAGTTTCAATGATACATGATTGGTAATTGGTAATTGGTAATTGATCACTGTTGCCGGATTGAACGGATTCGGGTAATTTTGTTCCAGTATATAAGAATGTAGAATTGTTTGTTTTTCGGATACAGAGGTTGGCCCAGTTCCTCGGTAACTCCATTTTATTGCATCGAACACGATCGCTTGTTTTACCGTATCACTTCCGTCTCCCAGACGGACCGAAGCGGAGTTTCCTTTTGCAAACGTGAATGTTCCCAGTGACAGCCAATCGCTTTTAATATTCTTCTGATTGACGATCACCTCATGAATTCCATCCACAGCAGTGATCTTGTATTTTGCGGCAGTTGCTTCGCTCATAGGAATGTATGCAAACACTTCATAGCGGCCATTTGTATCGAGATTTGGAGTCCACGTTGCGAAACAAGTATCGCTGAGCTTTGTTCGTGTCCACCAAAAATGATTATTATAGCCGCCGCTCTTCTTGTCTGACCAACGAACCAAGGATGACGGTGCGGTCGTGTTCATAAAGAATCCTTTGTCCAAATGGGAATCATCAACCAACGAATCAGGTTGTTGAACCTTTGTATAACGAACACTCACCCCCCAATAAACACGATTGAAATTCTTGTATCCATTGTTATAACCGGGCCAATCGTATTTTACTCCCTTTCCATTGAGGCTTGGATAGACTCCAGTGTTTTTGTTTCCATACGGATCGTTCACAATCAGCGTCCGGTTGTTCACATCATATCCATTGATAACAACAATATGTCCGGAAGTTGTTAATCCGTTACAGAATGTGAAAGGATATCCCGCATCAATATTGGAAATTACCGTTTCAAAAAATATTGCGTTAGAATCATACCGTATTGCACTCAATCCATGATAGTTATAATAATCAACCGTGCGAGAACGTGGACTATAACTTCCGGTCCACATAAAGCCATATCCACCGTACGATGGTTTTCCATTCGGGTCGGTTGCCATTGCCGAATAAGAATATTCTCGATAGGTATATATTTCACAAACATAATTTCCATACGGACTGTAGTGCCCGGGCGATGAACCTGAAGCAGAGCACCACACATTCCATTTTGGAACAATATTGAAATACGCTATCACCATGATCGACGAAGTGGCTCCACAGGCAGAATGTCCATTATACCAATCCGGTGTATCCCACACCTGGTGGACATATGGCATTTCAAAATATGCCGCCGCGGTTTGTTCGGTTTTATTGATCGATTTTGTTGCGCGCATTTGCTTCATGTCAGCCGGAACACTCTCAAAAGAAATGAGCGTGGTTTCGTTGGTTACTTTTTTCTCAATTGCAGAAAATTGTCTGGAATAGATTCCCTTTCTTTTTACATCTGAAAAATAGATTGTCTGTGTTTCTGCATCAAATGACGGATCAATTTCGAAAGAATCATCGCCAATAGTGATCTGCTGTTTCTTTTGATTGTTGATATTCATCATGAACAGATCGGATGAGATCAATTCGTTGTTGTCAGATATCTTTTGATAGAACAACACCGTTTCATTATCAATCCATGACGGCGAGAATCCTTCACACAACGGAATTGTTTTTTTAGTTGGAAGAGAGTAAGTAAAAAGATTTCCACTTAAACTCGAAAACATCAGTTGTGAGCCATCCGGCGACCACTGCGGAAGAAAATACGACGCTTTACCATCGGTAATCTTCGTTGAAGATTTGGATTGTAAATCGATAATCCACAGTTGATCTGCATCGTCATTATATGCTGCGATAGTTCCATTCGGAGAGATTGGCGCAAGATTCGAATACGTTCCAAGATCGAATTTTTGCGTTGAAGCTCCGTCGAGAACGAATAATTCCTTCTCAACCGTAAATGCAATTGTACCATCGTTTGAAAAACTTACTTGTCCAATACATGAGGAACCCGCATGCAGTGCGGTCTTAACATTGTTTCTCACATCGTAGATGACTGGTTGTTGTTTTCCTTGGTCGTCGATCTCTTTGTATCCGACCAGTGTCTTATCGGACGACAGCGTGAAATACATCTCGCTTCCCGGACGATCGGAAATTTTAGTTACCGAATTTCCGACTGCACGAAAGAGTCCGCCACTGAGATGATCTGAAAAAATAATTCCATTCACGGAAGATTTCGGAGAAACAAGATATTGTTCCTGCACTGTTTGTTTTTCTGCAAACAGAACGGAGACACAAATAGCAACGATTNNTGACCGTCACCTTAAAGGTGACGGTCAGCAGTGCTACTATTTTTCTGTTGTAAATCGTGTTCCGGTTATTAGATTTTCTGCGGGACGCAACACAACTTTTTGTCCGGCGGTAACACCCTGTTTTATTTCAATACGATTTCCCATCACTTCGCCAAGCATAACCGCCGTTTCAATAACTGTTTCATCTTTTGCTACAAAGACAACCTTCTGTCCGTTTCGCGTGGTGATTGCAGAAGCAGGAACGGAAATCTTCGGCGCAGAATTTTGTGTCTGCTGTTTTCCTTCTTTTAGAAAGTTTACTTTTGCACGCATTTCGGGAAGCACTCGCTCATCACGTTCTTTAAAACGTACTTTGGTCAGCACAGTCGCTTTAGCTCGATCAGCGGTTGGAACAATTTTATTCACAAATCCCGAATATCGTTTTTCCGGATAAGCATCAAGCGTGATCTCGCACGGCATTCCTTCCTTGATCTTTTCAATATTTGATTCCGAAACATCCGCTTCCACTTCGAGTGAAGACATATCGGCAATGGTAACAATGGCACCGCGCGAACCTGCGGCTGCACCGAAGGGTGAAATCACTTCACCAACATTTGCATTTTTTGTCAGCACAACTCCGTCGAACGGTGCGCGGATCAATGTGTATTCCAATTGAACTTCTGAAGCGTTGACATTAGCTTCGGCATATTTAATAGAAGCATCGGCCGATGTAACTCCGGCAACCGCA
>DMPG01000163.1 GCA_003456055.1 Bacteroidota bacterium
GATGATACGATCCTTGGAATGCGCCGAATATCTGATGTTGTCAATCAATCTGCAGAACAAGTAAAAGTACTTGGCACATCAAGTGACAAAATCGGAGAGATCATCGGGGTGATCGACGATATTGCCGATCAGACAAANNCTTGCGCTGAATGCGGCCATTGAAGCCGCACGTGCCGGAGAACAAGGACGCGGTTTTGCTGTTGTTGCTGATGAGGTGCGTAAACTTGCAGAACGAACATCCAAAGCGACAAAAGAGATCGCTGTCATGATTCGTCAGATCCAATCAGACACGGGTCAAGCAGTCACATCAATGAAAAAAGGGACAGAAGAGGTCAGCACCGGCATTACCATGGCAGAACAAGCCGGTACAATGCTTCGGAACATTGTTACTAATGCTAAATCAGTTGCAGAAATGATCCAGGAAATTGCCTCGGCAAGCCGAGAACAAACGACAACAGCGAATCAGATCTCAAAAAATGTCGATTCAATCAGTTCAGTAACACAAGAAAGTGCAAGCGGAACACAACAGATTGCCCGTACTGCTGAAGATCTCAATCGGTTGACTGAAAATCTTCAAAATTTAATTGATAAGTTTGATGTCAGCGGTGGAAAATATTCACAACAGCACACTCATTATAGTTCCCATGGAAATCATAAAGGAACTGTCAAGAAAACGAACAAATTGGTCAATCATCAAGGACATATTATTGAGGCATAAATCACAGTTGCATTGTGCAGATATGTGATTTCAAACGGCTTGATGGATTCTCTAACGATGGGAAATTTCTAATAAATTATTTTTAAATTGTAACATTTGACCGGGAATGGCACGGCACCGGAAAATGTAAGTGACGAAGATGCGATGCTCGCCAAAGTATCATCAACGCCCGGCTCGATCGGATTCATCAGTTCGTCCAAGGTGACTGGAGGCGTTAAAGTATTGCTGGTATTGCACTAAATACAATCAAACGATCAACAACACAGCGGAATTTTCACTGATGAATGGGATTTAGATCGGGTTTCATTGTATTAGTTCAAAAGAGGTTTACAGAGAAGACAATATAAAAAAGGGCTGATGATCAGCCCTTTTTGTATTATATCTCATTTCTTAACTCCAACATAATCTAAGCAATATCACGTATTGTATTTTAATAGGGAAAAAACCATTTTTAATAGTGGAAAATCTTTTGATCACCGTGTATCTTGTAATTCCTTATGAATATGCATCCGGAATTCAACATCAATTGCAAAACAAACGAAGAGCGTAAACAATTGCTATAACAACAATGGTTGCTACAATTAAAAAATATCTATTACCTCCTGATTTTTCGACGGATTATTTTCCGGATATGGGAAAGACCGCACATTTTATATTCATCATCACAATTATAGCACTACTCTATCCGCTGTGGGTAGAGGTTCAAAAACAATTGAACGGACCGTGNNACATCTTGCAAGAATAATTATTTTCTTAATACAAATTATCACTATCTGCATTTGTTTTATCCTTAATAAGAAACATCAAACTCTTCGCGCCACAACAATTTATTCTTTTAGTATAACAGTATTCATATTCCACTTAGTATTATTTTCAGATCTTAGAGTACATGATGTTGCAATGTTTGTGTATGCCGCATCATTTGTTATTGCATCGCTCTTCCTGGAGAAAAAATCATATAGGGTCTTTGTCATTCTACAATTGTCCTTCATTGGTATCAATTATTATGCTGAATTCCAGGATCCGAAGATACCGAACTATGATCCACAACTATTGTTTGACGATTATATCAATGCGATTATCTCAAACACCATTATCGCCATAGGAACGTTTATTCTTGCGGACAACATGAAGAAGGGATACCAACAAGCAACAAAAAACAGCCAGGCGTTTCGTGAAAGTGAACAACGACTCAATTCGATCATCAACACCACACCGAGCGGCATCATGATGTACGATAAGAGCGGGAATATTACATTTGTAAACAAGATCGGTCAACATATCTACGAAATACCGCAGCCTTTCGAAACGGGAACGTACGACACATCACAGATCCGGACTCTGTATACCATGCAGGGTGAAAGAATATCCGACGAAGATCATCCGTTTAACATCGTCCGGCGTACAGGACAATCAATTGCTCGGGAGAATTACAGAATAATATTGCCGGGCGGACGATATAAAATATTGATGATGAATATCGCCCCGCTCCATGGAGAGGATGCGGTACTTCAAGGATCGATCGCTTCGTTCAGCGACATCACCGACCAAATTAAAGCAGAAGAAGAACTGGTAATGCGAAGAGAGCAAATTTCGAGCATCACTTCCAATCTTCATTCTGTCTTTTACCGGGTTGAACTGAAAAAAGGAAAAATGATCAAACCGCTCTTCATCAGCGATGGTGCAAAAGAATTGTTGGGGCATACCTCCGACGAACTGATGCACGATATACGGAAATTTATGAGTTCGATCTATCGCGTTGATGCCATGAAAGATTTTAAGATTCTCCGCGAATTGGCAGAACATCCCAAACCATTCGATCTTGAACACCGAGTAATAAAAAAAACAGGGGAGGTACGTTGGCAGCGGAACACCGGAAAACCTTTTGCAATGCCGGACGGCACCGTTATTGTTGATGGATTTATTCTGGATATCACCACCCAAAAAGAGGTGGAACAACAGATGGAGATGCTTGCTCAAGCAGTCAAAAATTCTACGGAAGTGATCTTCATGACGGATATAACGGAGAAGATAATTTTCATCAACCCGCGGTTTACAGAGTTGTACGGATATTCCTCCGACGAAGTGATCGGGAAAGTTACGCCGAAAATACTGGAACATCTTCCGAACGAAGTTGTGACGAACGAATCGTTATGGAAGCAATTGGAGGAATTCAAAGTTGTCACAACAACGTTCATCAACAAATCAAAATCCGGAATTCAAATCGAAGTGGAAAGTTCCATCACTCCGATCATCGATCGGAATGGAAAATTGCAAGGGTACCTTTCGATCCAGCGCGATATTACCGAACGTCATAAGATCGAAGAAGCGATCCAACAATCAAAAAAGATGGAGAGTTTGTCGACCCTTGCAGGCGGGGTCGCTCACGAGTTCAACAATCTTCTGACGACGATCCTTGGCCGGGCAACAATGCAGCAAAAAAAGACTGAAACCGGAACTCCGGTGCACAGTGCATTTGTCAAGATTGAACAGGCGGCCCTTCGAGCGGCGGAGTTGACCAAACAATTAACAGCATACTCGGGACGTTCGAAATTCGAAATACGAGTTGTTAACTTGAACGATATCATTAGAGAGAATCTCCATTCTCTTACTATTTCTGCCGCCGTTCCCATTCAGATCCGTACGGATCTCGCAGAAAATCTTTCAACGGTTCGAGCCGATATCCGTCAAACTGNNGAGCCGATATCCGTCAAATGAAACAATTGATCGTAAATATTATTACCAACGCGATCGAGGCAACGCCGGAAAAAAACAAGTCGATCGATGTGCGAACAACAATGCGGTTGATGGACCAATCCCAAACAGAGGAATGGACAGTCATTTCAAAAACAACCATGACTGCCGGGGAATATGTGATCATCGAAGTTGAGGATACGGGAATTGGAATGACCGATGATGTTCAACAAAAAATATTCGATCCGTTCTTTTCAACAAAATTCACCGGTCGGGGACTCGGACTTTCAGCCGTGATGGGTATTCTTCAGGGACACCATGGAGGGGTGATCGTTCACAGCGCGCCAAATACGGGAACAACGATCACGGTAGCAATTCCGGCATATCGTACCGAACAGGCAAAAGAAACCATACACCGCAAAACGGGGATCATGACGATCGATGATGATGTGTTGAATCTGGAGCTTGTGCGCGACATCTATGAATCGGAAGGCGTTGCGGTTTTCAGTTCATCAACAGTTGCCGATGCACTTTCGGTCTTTAAAGAACACCAAACGAATATTGTGTTCATTCTTCTCGATGTGAACATTCCCGGATCGTCGTGCAAAGAAACAGTGTACCGCCTGCGCGAGATCAATAAGCGAATTCCTATTGTCTTAACGTCGGGGCTTCCTTCGGATTCCATCGAAGACTTTTCCGTGATGGCGGTCGACGATTTTCTGCAGAAACCGTACACATCGGATGCATTAATTGAGATGTTTAAAAAATTTTCCGCCCACTAATCGTACTTCAGCTTTCGTTCAAGAGTTGTACTGCTTCGACGAATGCCGTCAGGATAAACGGTTTCGGAATGAACAGACTATTCTCCGGCAGGTAATTATTCGTCGAGATAATATCCTCGGTATAACTCGACATGAACAAAACCCTGACCTCCGGTTTCTCTGCCGAGATCGTTTCAAATAATTGCCGGCCATTTCCATCGGGGAGTATGATATCCGTGATCAACCGATCGATGATATCACGATGCGACCTGAACACCTTCAGCGCATCGGTTACCGATGATGCAGTGAATATTGTATATCCTTCATCGGTCAACACTTCTTGTATCAGTTCCAGAATTTGTTCTTGATCTTCAACCACAAGGATGGTCCGCTTGTGTGTCTGTGATACGGCACTTGTCCGCTGGAGAGTGGACTGTTCATCAGCGCCGCCGGAATAGTACGGAAAATAGATCTTAAACGTTGTACCAATACCAACTTCACTATAGACAGAAATGAATCCCCGATGCTGCTTCACGATTCCGTAGACGGTTGACAAGCCCAGCCCGGTTCCTTTCCCTTTTTCTTTTGTGGTGAAGAACGGCTCGTAGATCTTTGAGAGTATTTCTTTTGGAATTCCGGAACCGGTGTCGCTTATGGACAACATCACATATTCTCCCAGCTCCATTTCTTTTTCTTCATCGCTGAAGAGTATTCTGTCGTTGATCGAGATATTCTTTGTTTCAATGATCAGCGTTCCGCCCTTCGGCATTGCATGCATCGCATTGACGGAGAGGTTCAGAATGATCTGTTCGATCTGTCCTGCATCGCCGTGAATGATCGGAGGTATTTCATCGAAATGGGTTTTGATGATAATATTTTCCGTCAATGTTCTGCCTAAGATCTTCAGGAAATCGGTAATGACACTGTTCAAATCGATCCGTTTCACATCAAGATTTTGTTTTCGTGCAAAGGCGAGAAGTTTTGAGACAAGACTTCTCGAGCTTTCCGCCGCATGGATGATCTGGAGGATCTTGTTCAAACGAGGATCGTTATCGGCGAACGATTTTCGAAGGATCTCACCGAATCCCAGAATAGGGGTGAGCATATTGTTAAAGTCGTGAGCAATGCCGCCGGCAAGCCGTCCGAACGAATCCATTTTTTGTGCTTGAAGCAGCTGATCTTCCAGTTTTTTCTTCTCTTCTTCACCCTGTTTTATTTTCGTAAGATCGGTCATGACCCCGATCAATGATTCGGGAGTGTCATCCGATCCGCGAACAGCCGAAAGAGAGACGAATACAGGAAATTCGGTTCCGTTCTTCTTCACATGCCAGAGTTCGCCATGCCACCCCTCAGTGTAGTTGTTCTTTCGGAGCACATCAACGGCTTTGATCGTATTTTTTGGGGAGCGGATGATCCCTATATCTTTTCCGATGATCTCTTCTTCGGCGAATCCATATACATTTTTGAATTCTTCGTTCACATACAGAACGGAATCGTCGAGACCGATGATGCAAATACATTCTCGGACACTCCTCATGGCGTGTGCCAGCAGCCGGATCTGTTCTTCCGATCGTTTTCGCTCGGTAATATCGCGTACGATTGCTTGTATTTGTACTCCCGGTGAGATATGAATTTTATTCAATGTTACTTCGGCGTCGAATGTTGATCCGTCGGGTCGGGAATGGGTCCATTCAAAACTTTGTGATTCACCACGCAGTGCTTGATGGATCTTTTCAAGCGCTTTTTCTTTTGATTGTCGGCCATCCGGCTGTATCGTTGGAGAAAATTCGTACGGCCGGTGACCAATGATCTGTTCACGGGTGCACTTGAACAGATCCAACGTCTTCTGATTGCAGTCGATGAACTCATCCTCATTCATGATAAAGATAGCATCTCCCGCTGTTTCAAAGAGTCGTTTATATTTTTCTTCATTTTCGTGAATTGCTTTTTCCGCTAATTTTCTGTCGGTAATATTGAGCGAGATGGATAAGAGACATTTTTCCCCATTGATGGTGATGATCTCGCAATTGTATAAACGGTTTGTTATTGACCCATCCTTTTTTCGCAGATCTAAATCGAGGTCAATGATTCGGCCATTCTTCTCGACCATTGCTATTGTTCTTGCTCTATCTTCCTTTGATAACCACCGTAATTCAGTTGCAGTTTTTCCGATGATCTCTTCAGGGTGGTATCCTGAGTACTCGTAGCATTGATTATTGACTTCGATAAATTTTCCGTCGTCATACGTACTGATCGTCATTAACAACGGGGCATTGTTAAATGCTGATGAGAATCGCTCATTGCTTTCGGCAAGATTTTTTTGAAATTGTTTAGCTGCAGTAATGTCAACATCCATACAGACGAATGTTTTTTTATTATTCTCTGAAGGAATTGCAAACGTTGTTGCCATCACAAACCCCGGTGTACCGGAGCGATGGTGGATTGCAGCTTCGTACGGGCCGTATGTATTTCCTGTTCGATCGATCTCCTGTAGAATATTGAGAAACTCCCGTGCTTCTTCCGGCGTATGGATCAATTGATCCAATGTTTTTCCTACTGCTTCGGATGATGTCCATCCGTACAACAGTTCTGATGCGCTATTCCAGAAAAGAACACGGCCTTGTTCATCATACCACTGAATGGCGACATTTGGTGTCAACTCGATCGACGATTTTAGTTTTGCTTCACTGATACGGATTTTCTCTTCCGCGGCTTTTTG
>DMPG01000372.1 GCA_003456055.1 Bacteroidota bacterium
AGTTGCACTGTCGGACACAAATCAAAGCGATAGTTCAACTATCGCATAAATCGTTCTTCGACAGTACAACTGTCGAAGAACAAAGAAGAACAATTTTAGAGGGATTATGTTACTCCTCTACCTGAAATTCTTTCTCTTTCGGTCTTCGCTCATCATACATTCTCGTTAAAGCAGAAAGTGCCGCTTGATTTCCCCGCTGTGCAGATTTGCGGTAAAAATAAACTGCTTGAGATAGATTGATTGGAACAAGAATTCCTTTTTCGTGACAATATCCCAAGGCAGTCTGAGCAAGCACTGAACCATTCACTGCGTATTGTTCCAAATCAATGAATGATTTCTTAGCGTGGATGATCGTTCCATCGAAGACTTCTGCAACAGCAACTCTTATTTTCCCTTCGCTATTTCCTTGATCGGCTGCGTATTTCCAAAATTCTACCGCTTTCTTTTTATCAGCCTTTACCCATTGACCTTGCGAATAACAATTTCCAAGATCCAGTATTGCGGGAATGTAAGATTTTGAAACCGCGATCTGCAAGAATTGTAACGCCTGCTCATCCGTTAGTGTGCCGATCAACCCCAAACCATTCAACGATGAAACCACATATAACGCTTCGAGCACATTTTTTGAAGCTTGCTGATTGAAATTCGATTGAATATTTTTCTCATTGATCAATCTCCATAATAATCCTGGCGCACGGCGTGAGTCCAAACGGATTGCTCTGATATAATGTACGGCTGCAAGAAGCTTATCTTTTTTCACCCCGATACCGCGTTCATAACATCGTGCAACGATCGTCATTGCTTCCGGATTCCCTAATTCTGAAGCTCGCTGAATCAATGAAAACCCTGTCGAATCAGTTTGCACGCTGTCACTGAGAATTTTTGAAATGCCGAGAGTATTCCGAAGTTCTTCATTCCCTTCGTTGAATAATTCTTTCAATAAAGTCAGATCATCAGTTTGTGAAGTTTTATCTTCTTCAAATTCCAACATCACCGGCTGAATCATTTGCGGTGATGATTTCTGTGGTGCAACAGATTTGGCTGTCGTTGTAACAACTGAAGAATCTTTTTGTTTCAACTTACTCCCATTGATTCCTCGTTTTTCAAGTTCAGTCAGAACTTCTTTTGCCGGATCGTAATTCTGATCGGCAGATTTTTTTATCCAACCATATGCTGTGGAATAATCCCTCGGAACAATTAAATTGTCTGTATAAAAAAGACCTAGAACATATTCTCCTTCGCGCATATCCTTATCCGCTGCATATTTAATGTATCGATAAGCTTCGAATGGATTCCACTCAACTCCCCACCCGTTGTTCAGAAATATTCCATAGTTGAACTTTGCAAGAATATAATCCTGATCTGCAGCTTTTTTCATCCATTGTGCAGATTTTACAGTATCATATGAGAATCCTTTTCCGGTTAAGTATCGCAAGCTCAGTTCATGCTGCGACGGTGCATCACCGGCATTGGCATTCCTCATCAATTGGAATCCTTCCCACAATTGATAGGTGACATCCGATTGTTTCACTTCAAGAATTCGATATGGAGAACTTTTTGTTCTGAACGCTTTGCTTTCTTTTTCCTGAAACGAAAAAAGAGGCTGCATTAGACAATATACGATGATGATAATCGTTCTATAGATAGGTGTTTTCTTCATTATTGCATTGTAATTGAAACTTTCCTCAATTACAACGTTCTTTCGCATTTTATCCATAGTTTTATTACTTTCAAGCACACAAAAAGGAATCCGTATGAAGTTGCTGTACACCTATCTTAAACAATATTGGACGTTGGTTCTGCTGGCGTTGTTCCTAGCAACCATCAACCAAACATTTTCGTTGCTCGATCCGCTTGTTTTCCGATATGTGATCGACAACTATGCGATGAAGTTCAGCGAATACACAACCGATCAATTCCTTCGCGGAGTGGTTGGTCTGCTTCTGATTGCAATGGGTGTCGCGTTCGTTTCCCGTGTCGCAAAAAATTTTCAAGACTACTACATCAATGTCATAACACAACGTCTTGGCGCACAGATCTATTCTGATGGTTTAAAGCATTCGTTGGATCTACCGTATTCTGTTTTTGAAGATCAGCGCAGTGGAGAAACGCTCGGCAAATTACAAAAGGTCCGTACTGATGTAGAGAGATTAATTTCTGCTTCGATCAATATTCTCTTCACCTCATTGGTTGGAATTGTATTCGTCATGATCTACTCCATTTCTGTTCACTGGCTGATTGCTCCGCTTTATTTTTCAACGGTTCCAATCTTAGCATATTTGAGTTCAACACTCAGCAAGAAAATTAAGATCATTCAAAAAAAGATCGTTGGTGAAACGAATGCTCTTGCCGGTTCAACAACAGAATCATTACGCAATATTGAACTCGTTAAAAGCTTAGGACTTGCCAATCAGGAAATCAACCGATTAAATAACACGACACAAAAAATTCTTGCGTTGGAATTAAAGAAGGTAAAATACATACGTGGTTTGAGCTTCATTCAGGGAACATCGGTGAATTTTCTCCGAACGACAATCCTATTCACGATGTTATATTTAATCTTCCAGCAGCAAATTACCTTCGGACAATTCTTTTCATTGTGGATATATTCTTTCTTTATTTTTGGTCCACTGCAACAAATGGGCGATATCATCAATATCTACCGTGAAGCGGAAGTCTCGCTCGGTAACTTTGAAGAGATTCTTAATACGCCCAAAGAGCCCAAACCGAATTCTCCAATCAATGTAACTAATATTAAAACACTCACTTTCAATAAAGTGACGTTCCAACATCAATCNNNATCGCATTTGTTGGACCATCCGGTTCAGGAAAAACGACACTTGTAAAGTTACTGGTCGGATTATATCGTCCTCAATCAGGAAAAATTCTGTATAACAACACAAATTTTGATGAGATCGATTTTGATGGATTACGGGAACGAATTGGATTTGTAACACAGGATACACAATTGTTTTCAGGAACTATCCGAGAGAATCTTCTTTTCGTCAATCCAAAAGCAACCGACGCAGAATGTTTAGATGTTTTGAATAAAGCTGCCTGCCAATCGCTTCTTGCCCGTGCAGATAATGGTTTAAATACGCTTATCGGTGAAGGAGGCGTGAAAGTTTCAGGCGGTGAAAAACAACGTCTTTCAATCGCCCGTGCATTATTGCGCAATCCAAATCTCTTAGTGTTTGACGAAGCTACTTCGTCTCTTGATTCGTTGACAGAAGATGAGATCAGTGAAACCATCAGGGATATTTCTAAAGGAAATGATTTGATCACTATCCTTATTGCCCATCGGCTTTCAACAGTAATGCATGCAGACACGATTTTTGTATTGGAAAAAGGAAAGATCGTTGAATCCGGCTCGCATACAAAACTTGTGAAATCAAAAGGATTGTATTATGCAATGTGGCGTCAGCAGGTCGGCGAACAGACCAATGGAGTTGTTAAAACTGCCGTCAAAGCACGAAAACTTATTTCTAAGAATTAGCATAACCTTGCGAAGGTTTAGAACCTTCGCAAGG
>DMPG01000286.1 GCA_003456055.1 Bacteroidota bacterium
GCCCGACGGGGAATTCGTCTTCGCAAGTTCGGTCAACAGATCATTGAGTTTCTTGGTGGACGAAGAATTCACACACCGTGGGCTGTTGCCGGTGGAGTTCGCGAACCGTTCACAAAAGAAGAGCAAGAAAAACTCCTCGAATGGTATCCCGAAGTGAAGGAAACAGCACTTCTTGCGGGAAATGTCATCAAAAAAACTCACGAAAAATTTCGTTCAGAAATACCGAGCTTCGGTAATTTCCATTCTCTCTATGTAGGACTCGTCGGACCGAAAGGTGAGATGGAATATTACGGCGGAACATTGCGGATTATGGACAGCGGGGGGAATATCATTGCAGACAACATCGATCCACGCGAATACTATAAACACTTTGGTGAAGCAAGCGAATCGTGGTCGTATTTGAAATTTCCATATTACAAACCACTCGGATATCCGAACGGAATCTATCGCGTAGGTCCGTTGGCGCGATTGAATATTTGTGATTCTATTGAAACTCCTCTTGCGGAAAAAGAGCGAAAATTGTTCAAACAATTAGCGCCAAAAATGGAATCGGTGAACAATTCATTCTATTACCATTACGCGAGAATGATTGAAACAGTGTTTGCTGTTGAAAAAATTGAAGAGCTGCTCCACGATCCCAGTATTCTCGGAACGCATGTTCGGTCGAAAGCAGAGATCAATCGATTGGAAGGGGTTGGATTTGCAGAAGCACCTCGCGGAACACTGTTTCATCATTACAATGTGGATGAAAATGGCGTGATCCAAAAAGTGAATATGTTGATTGCCACTGCGCAAAATAATATGGCAATGAATCGTACCGTGAAACAGATCGCAATGCGATTTATTGAAGGAAAGAAGATTACCGAACCAATACTGAACAGGATCGAAGCAGGGATCCGATGTTTTGATCCGTGCTTAAGCTGTTCTACTCACGCGGCAGGTGAAATGCCTCTCGAAGTACAATTGTTAGACAGCAATGGATACTTGCTTGACTCAGTTAAAAGATAATTCTATCAAATGACGGTATCATTGTTTAAGCCATGATATGGTCGGCATCATTGCATCGGAATATCAATCTAACATCAACTTTGTATAGCACAATTTTTTGAATCGCTTTTTTTATGATTCATTAGTTATTTGAAATTGTTTTGACAATGTATCTTACCCGCTCATACCTGCTAATTCCTGCTTGCATTATCATTTCTTCTTGTAGAAAGGATACGTACCATGAAAAGCACTTTCCCCGACAGTGCCGACGAACTTGAGATTGGTGAAATAGTATACCAAGATACCATGATCGATACCGTGCGTGGTATTATAAAAAAATACGATCATGATCCTACTCGATTGATGGATATTTTGATCGATACACAATCCGAATTTGGTTACATCCCATCTCTCATCGTTGCTGAGATCTCACGCCAGCTGAAAATATCGAATGTCGATATCGAACAGACATTGTCGTTCTATCATTTTTTTTCCACAAAGCCGACCGGGAAATATACCATCTATTTGAATAACAGTGTTATTGCAAATATGATGGGGCGGGAAGAAGTAGCCCGGACATTTGAACGTGAAGCTGTCTGTCGATTTGGCGAAGTCTCCGCTGACGGTTTGATAGGACTGTTCTCAACTTCCTGTATTGGAATGGGTGATCAGGAACCGGCAGCATTAATTAATGGAACAGTGTTTGCCCGTCTTACGCCATTCAGAGTAAAGGAGATCATCCGTGATCTGAAAGCAGGGAAAAAATTGGAAGAAGTTTTAGTCGAAGGACTTGGGGATGGAGCCAATGCGCTGCCGGAGATCCATTCAATGGTTCAAAATAATATTCGAAAGAAAGGTCCAATTCTTGCTGACGGATACAAACCGGGTGAAGCATTGAAAAAAATCGTGAAGATGAAACCGGAAGAAGTGATTGCCGAAGTGAAATTATCGAACATTCGTGGACGCGGCGGAGCCGGATTTCCGACGGGAATGAAATGGGATATCTGCCGGAATTCTGATGAAATTTATAATTCGGAAGTCAATGAAAAACTGGNNAGTTACTGAGATTATTAAAGATTACATGCAAAAATAAAAATCCTGCAAAATCATGGAAAATATTGGACAAAATAAGGTAAGCCTTATATTCGAAAAGGTTGATAACCGTGAAGTGCTTACAAAAGCCTTCAAAATGACCAGAGATGAGATTATCCAGGAGATACTCGATTCAGGATTAAAGGGAAGGGGAGGAGCAGGTTTTCCTACATGAATGAAGTGGAAGTTTACTGCTGCGGAAAAAAGTGCTGTGAAATACGTTGTCTGCAATGCCGATGAAGGTGAACCCGGAACATTTAAGGATCGCGTGATCCTTACTGAGTATCCGAAGATGTTGATGGAGGGAATGGCAATTGCAGGATATGCCGTTGGTGCCACGGAAGGAATTCTCTATGTTCGGTACGAATATAAATATTTACAGGAATATCTCGAAAAAATTATCGAAGGCGGAAGAAAGAAGAATTACCTTGGTAAAAATATCTGCGGCAAAGAAGGTTTTGATTTTGATATTCGCATTCAATTCGGTGCCGGTTCGTATGTGTGCGGCGAAGAATCAGCATTGATCGAATCTGCGGAGGGAAAACGAGGAGAACCGCGCGATCGTCCTCCGTTCCCGGTCGAGAGCGGATATCTTGAAAAGCCGACCATCGTGAACAATGTTGAGACCCTTTGCTCTATAGTAAAGATCGTCAATCATGGTGCGCCTTGGTACCGGTCAATGGGAACAAAAGAATCGAGCGGTACAAAAGTGCTCAGCATCTGCGGCGATTGTAAATATCCTGGTGTGTATGAGATCGAATGGGGATTTTCAGTGAATGATGTCATTGAAATGGTTGGAGCGAATGAGGTCCAAGCAGTTCAGGTCGGCGGACCATCCGGAAATCTTGTCGGACCAAACGAATTCAATCGAACTCTGAGTTACACCGATCTTTCAACAGGCGGTTCTATCATCATCTTTAACAAACAGAGAGATCTGATCAAAGATGTCGTGTTAAATTTCATGAATTTTTTTATCGATGAATCGTGCGGTTCATGTTCAACGTGCAGAAATATTCCCGTTCTATTGCGGCAGAAATTGGAAAAGATCCTCAATGCTCGCGGTGTGCAGAAAGATATCGAGGAGATGCTTGAATGGTCAAAGGTGTTAAAAGCAAGCCGCTGCGGACTTGGATTGACTGCCGGAAATCCGATTGTTACCAGTATCAAGAATTTTCGTTCACTGTATGATAAAAAAATACAGCATGGAAAAGATTATGATAGCAATTTTGATATGCTGAACGCTGTGAAAGAATCGTGTGATGCTGTCGGACGAGTACCAGGCATTCACTCAAATTGAAGGAGACAACAATGACGAGCACTGTAGTCAAATTTATGATCGATGGTAAAGAATATCTCGCGAAATCCGGAATGTATATCATTGATGTTGCACGGGAAAGCGGACTCTTTATTCCGACACTGTGCAATATGGTGGGAGTGAAACCAAAAGGAGCATGCCGGATATGTACTGTGAGTGTGAACGGTCGCTACATGACAGCGTGTACTACACCGATCTCCGAAGGAATGGATGTAAAAACAAATACACCGGATCTGATCGATCTACGGAAGGCCATCCTGGATATCATGTTTGTTGAGGGAAACCATTTCTGTCCAGTCTGCGAAAAGAGCGGAAAGTGTGATCTTCAAGCGCTTGCATACCGATACCAGATCATGGTTCCGCGATTTCCATATCAATTTCCCAAACGGACAATCGATGCGCAGAATCCACTTATCGTGAAAGACCATAATCGATGTATCCTCTGTAAACGATGCATTCGTACGATCAAGGATGAGCAAGGAAGAAGTTTCTTCGCTTTTCATAAGCGAGGACACAAGATTGAGATCAGCATCGATCACAACATGTCCGATCTGATGACCGATGAGATCGCCCACCGTGCAGTCGACATCTGCCCAACCGGTGCATTATTAAAAAAAGAAAACGGATACCAAACGCCGATCAACGATCGAAAATATGAACGAACTGCAATAGGAAGCGACATCGAGCAGATTCATCAATAAAAAGGAATACTCATGGGACAGAAAAAAACAATTGTTGCCACTGCTTCTCTGGCCGGATGTTTCGGCTGCCATATGTCGCTTCTCGATATTGATGAAAGAATACTGAGTTTGATCGATCTTGTCGATTTCGATAAATCGCCGATCAACGACATAAAGAAATTCACTGAGTATTGCGATATCGGGATCATTGAAGGAAGTTGCTGCAACAGTGAGAATGTTAATGTTCTGAAAGATTTTCGGAAAAACTGCAGGATTCTTATTTCACTTGGTGAATGTGCGATCATGGGTGGGATTCCTGCAATGCGTAACGGAATTCCTATTCGAGAATGCATCGAAGAAGCATATCTAAACGGACCGTCGGTGAAAGGACATAATCCGGAGATGATCTTACCGAACGATCCCGAACTTCCGATGCTTCTCGACAAAGTATATCCTTGCCACGACATTGTTAAGATTGATTATTTCCTTCCCGGATGTCCGCCCAGTGCAGACTTGATCTATAATGCACTCGTAGCACTCATCACCGGAAACGAAATGAAGTTACCATACGAAGTAATAAAGTATGATTAATGTTTTTTGAGAGCTGTTGGTTTCAGCCGACAACTATTCAAAAAATTGCCGCGGAGAAGAATTATATGTCTCAGAAAATTACAATAGAACCAGTTACACGCGTTGAAGGCCACGGAAAAGTGACAATCCATCTTGACGATGAGGGAAATGTCGTGCGAAGCCGTCTTCATATTGTTGAGTTTCGCGGTTTCGAACGGTTTGTTCAAGGAAGACCATATTGGGAAGCACCTGTACTAGTTCAACGATTGTGCGGAATCTGTCCTGTCAGCCATCATCTCGCAGCAGCGAAAGCACTTGATGTTATAGTCGGCGCTGGAACAGGAAACGGACTTTCGCACACGGCTGAGAAAGTTCGCCGATTAATGCACTACGCACAGATATTTCAATCTCACGCACTGCATTTTTTCCATCTTGCATCACCTGATCTGCTATTTGGTATTGATGCAGATCCGAAAGTACGGAATATCGTGGGTGTAGCACGTCAGAATAAATCTCTTGCGGTGCAAGGTGTCATGATGAGAAAGTTTGGTCAAGAATTGATCAAGGCAACGGCAGGAAAGAAGATCCATGGAACGGGAGCGATTCCCGGCGGCGTGAACAAAAATCTTAACGATGAAGAGAGAGATATATTTGTAAAAGGCGATGCTCCAATGAATCCCGAAGCAATGATTGTGTGGGCGGAATCTGCAATTGATTTCTTCAAAGATTACTACAGAAAGAACAAGGAATTCATCGATACATTTTCTGTCTTTCCATCGAATCATCTTAGTTTGGTCCGAAAGGATGGAGCACTTGATCTTTACCACGGACTTATCCGTGCGATCGATAGTGAAGGAAAGATTATTCTTCATGATATCGATTATCAGGAGTACTTCAATTTTATCCATGAAGAAGTGCGATCGTGGAGTTATATGAAATTTCCATATATTGCTGAATTGGGAGAAGATGTTGGCTGGTATCGGGTCGGTCCGCTGGCGAGATTGAACACTTGTAATTTTATTCCGACACCTCTCGCACAAAAAGAATTTGAAAAATACAAAGCGAACACCAAAGGTAAACCGAACAACATGTGCATGCACACTCATTATGCACGGCTGATCGAACTTCTACACGCCGCTGAAGTTATTCGCGATCTGTTGAACGATCAGGAACTGCAGGGTGATGAACTTGTTCGAAAAGGAGAGAAAAAACATGAAGGGATCGGCGTTATCGAGGCACCGCGTGGAACATTGTTCCATCATTACCGCATCAATGATAACGATCAGATCGTGATGGCAAATCTTATTGTTTCAACAACGCACAATAATGAACCGATGAATCACGCCGTGAATTACGTTGCCAAAACGTGGATGACCGGAAAAAAAGAGATCACAGAACCGAGGATGAATGCAGTCGAAGTTGCAATTCGAGCATATGATCCTTGTCTCAGTTGCGCAACGCATGCGTTCGGACAGATGCCGCTGGATATTTCGTTGTATGATGCACACGAACAATTGATCGATCAGAAAAAGAAAGATTGATGTGAAAAAAATTCTTCTCCAAGCCTACGGCAATCCCGGAAGAGGTGATGATGGTCTTGGAAATGAGTTCATCAAAGAACTTGATCGATGGATTGCAGAGCACAAACTGCAATTGATTACAACTGACAGCAATTATCAATTAAATATTGAAGATGCATCTGTTATTGCAGAATACGATGTTGTCATTTTTATCGATGCATCAAAAGCTGAAATAGATACATATTCATATGTGCAAATCCAACCGCAAGCAACTCAATCGTTTTCAACGCATTCAATTTCTCCCTCTTCNNCCTACAACTGCTCACCTTTGGTATATCTTTTGCAGATTAAAGGGTATCAATGGGAATTTGGCGAAGGGCTTTCACCAAATGCCTCAAAAAACCTTCAAATTGCACTAGAATTCGTCAAATTGACTATTGTTGATTTTCAGAACCAAGAATAATTAGTCCGTTTATTTGCAAGAGAGAGAATTCCATTTTGGTAATGTGCAATTGTTGTAGAATATCGTTGAATCATCAAAACGTTCGAACCATCTTAAAAGGTCATTATGTCAAACGAAATATCCGTTCTTTTGATCACTGCGGCGAGTATTGGATTTATGCACACGTTATTTGGTCCCGATCATTACATTCCATTTATCGCAATGTCTAAAGCAGGGAATTGGTCAAAGTTCAAAACATTGTGGGTAACGATACTTTGCGGTATCGGTCATGTTGGGAGCACGATTGTTTTAGGATTCTTAGGAATCGCATTCGGCTATTCTGTATTTCATTTGGAAAGTATTGAATCATATCGTGGAGATATTGCAGGTTGGCTCTTGCTGGTGTTTGGTCTTTTGTATATGGTGTGGGGAATTCGACGTGCAATTTTAAATAAACCGCATAGTCACACACACATTCATCACGATGGCTCGATGGAATTACATTTTCATGACCATGAAAAAGAACATGACCACAATGAAAATAAATCTTCAATGCGAATTTGGATCATCTTTACAATTTTTGTTTTTGGTCCGTGCGAACCGTTGATCCCGGTCTTGATGTATCCTGCAGCCCGTGGAACGATTACAGATGTGATCCTTGTCTGTTCGGTATTCAGTATTGCCACAATCGCTACAATGTTAACGATCGTCTTTAGTGCATTGTATGGTATGTCGTTTGTACCGGTAAAAAAAATGGAGCAGTATAGTCACGCTCTTGGCGGTTTTGCAATATTCATGTGCGGAATTGCCGTTCAATTTTTAGGACTGTAAAAAATATGCACGAACTATCGATTGCCGATAATATTGTAGAGATTATTCGTCAAAACGTTGGTACAGAACGGTTGAGCAGTGTGAGGTCGGTATTTTTAAAAGTGGGTACATTCTCCGGAGTTGTTCCCGATTCGTTGGAATTTGCATATCAAGCAATCACTGCTTCAACGGATCTTGAACGGTCGTCTCTCATCATTGAAAGTATACCTTTTGTCATCCACTGCGCAGAATGTAAGAAAGATTCCACAGGTGAAGAAGGTATTTCTATTTGTCCGTTGTGCGGAAGCATTGATACAGCAATAATCTCCGGAAAAGAA
>DMPG01000080.1 GCA_003456055.1 Bacteroidota bacterium
CAAACATCGATAGCCCCGAATGTTATTGCATTCGTAATACAAGGAGTGTATGAATCGGGAATGTCGGAGTATGACGATGTTTACCTTTTTGTAGGAATTCCTTCGGTGCAGCAACTGATCAATTTTAATGAAGCAGTGACGCGATTTGAAGTGATGGTAAGTGATGTTGAAATGTCTCCTGAAATTTCAAAACATATTATGGATGTTTTGGGATACCCTTTTAATGCACGGACTCTTTTCCAATTATATCGGAATTTATTTACCTGGATTGAATTGCAGAAAGAACCGATCCCTTTAATTCTAGGACTCATTATTGCTGTTGCTGCAGTGAATATCATTGGAACGTTGTTAATGCTCGTCTTGGAAAAACGTAAACAAGTCGGAATACTACGATCTTTAGGTGCTTCGGCAAGGGATATCAAACGGATCTTTTTGATGAATGGAACGATTATAGCGATTGTAGGAATTCTTCTCGGAAATGTATTTGCCTTTTCAGTCTGCTGGCTGCAGTTGGAGTATCAATTTTTTTCTCTTCCCTCTACAATTTATTTTATGAAGACCGTTCCGATATACTTTAAGATTGAAAATTTTGCAATAGTATCACTTATTAGTTTTGTAATGTGCATTATCGCAGCCTATATTCCGGCACGTCTCGCATCTAAACTTGATCCAATCAAAGCAATTCGGTTAGGATAGTGAAATATACATTTTTCATAGCGAAACGATATTTACTGGCAAAAAAAGATGCAAGTTTCATTACTGTCATTTCGCTGATTTCGATTTTCGGTGTAACGATTGGCGTTGCAGCACTTATCGTGGTGCTTTCGGTCTTTAATGGTTTTAACGGGCTTGTTACAGATATTTTAATCGGTTTTGATCCCCATATTAGAATTTCTGCTACAAAAAATACAACTGCTCATGATTTAAGCGATATGAAAAAATTCCTCTTATCACAGAACACTATCTCAGCACAGTCAGAATTCGTTTCTGGAAAAGGAATGTTGGTCTCTAAAAAAACTACCAAAGTAATTTTTATTCGAGGATTAGAAGCCGAATCGATTTCAAAAATATCCGGAGTGACTTCAAGCCTCATTATTGGAACAACAAAATTCACAGAAACAAACAACGAAATAGTAATCGGTTATAGTTTGGCTGATAAATTAGGAATAGGTGTTGATGATACTATTTTTGTTGTGACAACTGCAGGAGTGCAAAATGCTCTATCCGGAATTGGTTTACCGCAGTTGTTTGCCCTAAAAGTCATTGGAATATATGAGGCGAGAAATAAGGACTATGATGGTCTTTATGCTTTTACTTCGTTACAAACATCGAAGCAATTATTCGCTACGAATAAAGTGCAAGGTTATGATATTCGATTACATTCTATTGATGAGACTGAATCATTGGTTGACAAGATCAATGCTAAATATGGTGAACAATTTATCGTACAATCTTGGTACGATCTACACAAAGATCTTTATTCGGTCATGCAGGTGGAACGGTGGACTGCATTCATCATTCTTGCGTTGATTATTGCCGTAGCTTCGTTCAATCTTCTTGGTTCATTGACAATGACCGTAATTGAGAAAACTCGTGATATTGGAATTCTAAAAACTATGGGCGCGACACAGAACGATATTCTTTCAATATTCCGATTGGAAGGATTTCTTGTAGGAATATTTGGTTCCGTATTTGGTCTTGGATTAGGCACAATAATTTGTTGGTTGCAAATAAAATTCCAAATATTTGCGCTCGATTCAAATGTATATATTATTCCAGCAATTCCTATAGAGATGAGAACAATGGATTTGATTTTAGTTCCGCTTTCCGCGTTAATTCTTTGCTCACTTGCGGCATATTATCCATCAAAACGAGCTGCTCAATTGCAGCCGTCAGAAGCAGTTCGTTGGGAGTAATGATGATCCTTGAAGTAAAAAATATTCATAAGCAGTATCGAACTGGTATATCAAACCAGCTTAATGTGCTGAAAGGAATCTCTCTTTCATTCAATTCGGGAGAAATTGTCTCAGTAGTTGGGCAGTCAGGTGCGGGGAAGAGCACCTTAGTCCACATATTGGGGTTGTTAGATAAACCATCGAGCGGTGAAATTATTTTTGAGGGAAAAGACGTTACGGGTCTTTCGGATGAACAGGTTTCAAAAATTCGGAATCTCAATATTGGATTTGTCTTTCAGTTTCATCATTTACTTCCTGAATTTACTGCATTAGAGAATGTGATGATGCCTGCGATGATTGCTGGAAAGAATGGGAATAGTGAAATTGAAAAAGCAAAAAAATTATTAAATGAAGTTGGATTAGAAGAGAGAGAATATCATAGACCTAATGAACTATCCGGTGGTGAACAGCAGCGTGTAGCAGTTGCAAGAGCTTTAATGAATTCACCAAAAATCATTTTTGCAGATGAGCCATCTGGTAATTTAGATGCAGAAAATGCTGAAAAACTCCATGATCTATTGTTTAATCTTCGCACAAGATATAAACAGACGTTTGTGATTGTCACTCATAATAAAGATCTTGCTAATCGATCTGACCGCATTATTACCCTCTCTAATGGATTAATAGTTCCATAAATATTTTAGATGACTATTGACATCAGATGGTTTTCTTGTTATATTAGCACTCAGAATATAAGAGTGCTAATATTCACAATTCCTATAAGTTCTAATAATTCAATATGTTATAAGGAGGTAGTATGAAAATTCATCCATTATCAGATCGAATAGTAGTAAAACCAGCTGAAGCTGAAGAAAAGACCAAAGGTGGTCTTTATCTGCCTGATACAGCGAAAGAAAAACCAGTTTGGGGAGAAGTTATTGCAGTAGGTCCAGGCAAGACAACAGAAGACGGAAAAAAGATTCCAATGGAAGTAAAAGTTGCAGATAAAGTGTTATACGGAAAATATTCCGGCACAGAGGTTTCTGTTGATGGACAAGAAGTTCTCATCATGCGTGAAAGCGACATCTTTGCTATTATGCCGAAATAATTTTTTTTGAAAAGTACAATAATTAAGGAGATAAAACTATGGCTTCGAAAATAATTACATTTGACTTTGATGCACGTGCCGGTTTG
>DMPG01000272.1 GCA_003456055.1 Bacteroidota bacterium
AGGGATGGAGATGTCCTGATATTCCGATAGTACATTGCATCTCACGCAAAACTTTAAAATGCTGCAAGAAATCTTTGTGTCGAACCTGTTTTGCCGCAAGCATTCCCGAAATATCAGGATAAACTGAATGAGAGAACAAAATACGCAGACCGTTATCTTCAATAATATAGTTTTCCGGCAAAGAATTTAAATAATATTCCTCCTCCGAACACAATTGCACCGGTAGATCGTATTCAAAATTCCAAACATATCCGTTGCTTATTTTTTTTCGCTCAGCTAAGGATAATAAATACCAATCGTTCGGATAATCAAAGACCGTTGAGTATGAAGGGACTTTTTTTATTGCAAACAAATCATGATTACCAATGATTGAGTATTTGCAATTAGCTTTGATAACTGCAATACAGTAATTCAAATCTCTCGAATACTGGTGACTGTAATATCGGTTATCAAAACCGGCTATATCACCAAGGCAAACCAGTGTATCGCAATGCTTTTGTTCAAGCTCACGAATGGTAAGGGATAATTTTGCTGCATCTTCATGAATATCGCCAATGATACCAATTTTCATAGTCGCACGAGATTATTTCTATCATAACGATGTACGCGTTTGTTGAGATCTGATCTTAATAGCTTTGTTAAACTTCAAAGACAGTGCGCTGAGCATCACCTCTCAGTGGCTCCATGAATACAATATTGATATTTAGAAAAATAACGTAACTGCAAACAATGTCCTAATATTTGCTACACTTTCCGCTTGAGTAATTTTGCCTTTCCGGTCGATACTGATTTCACCGCTCTTTCGTGTTGCATACTCTGCAGTCGTGTATTCAATTTCTCCTGACAAGTGCAGATTGCCTGATATAAATACAATACGGGGTGCAATTCGGAATACTGAATTAATATCAAAACCACGTGTCGTGTTTTGAAGAGCAGAAATAATATTGGAGTTTTTTATAAATCCAAGTTCTTTTGAGAGGCCAAGGTTTTTAGTATACCCGGCAAATATTCCATACTGAATGTCACCGCTACTGGTGACAATCTCAAACCATGTTGATAGAATATTTATCGGAAGATATTTTACTGATCCTGTCGTTGAGTTGTAGATTGTATCAACAGCGTAACCGCCAAGCATAACATCATCGAATGTATTTTGTCCTAACAGTGCATATACTTTTACCGTAAAAGCCGGCAACACTAATTTCCCAAATCCCAGTGCGGTAAAAGATCCGAAGGATTCATCAACCTTAAATGTTGCCGTTGAAGGAGAAATCCCAACAGTGCTGGAAAGACGTGGGCGCAAATTCATATATTCTCCCCCAATTCCAAGTGCATATTCAGTTTTTGCAGAATCATTTTTTTGACTCCAATGAAATTGCAAATGTATCTCCGGTATTGCAGAATTTCGCAGAGATTGCGTGTTTCCTCCGGAGCTTTGAAAATCACGTTGTGTGGCAAGCGCGGCAATAATACTAACGTCATCAATTTTCTGGGTTATTCTAATTTGCGGATTTCGCGAAAACGCCTGAAACGGAGCTCCGGTATTGAATGATATAACGCCGGGAAAACTGCTGTGCACAAACAACGGAGTCCAGAACTGACCGAATAACAATTCTGTTTTCTCCCAGTTTAGTTTTGTAAATGCATGCCGCAGACGAAATCCATTGACATCTTGAAACGAACCGTTCTCGTTCCCAAAAAAATCTGCTTCCAGCACACCGGATGTTTTTGCATCGAGCACAGCAGGACCGGATATTTTACCGGTAAGTCTCGATTGAATTGAAAGAAAATTTAAACTCTGCTGAGCATTGATATCTTTGTTCAATGGATCTTTTAGCACTGGTGAGGGATATAATAGAAAGTGCCCTTCACGAATATTCACATTTTGTCTGCTGTCCCAAAAAAAATCGCTCTTAACAAATCCGGAAAATATGATACCGAAATCTTGTTTCTCTTGCGTGTACAAAAAAGCAGGTAATACGAACAAGAGCAAATAATACCGAGTTGTTTTTTTCATAATCGACCGTTGCTAAAATGTTTATGAAAATTTCNNAGAAATGGAGATTGTGTTGATAATATATCTATGATTGTTCCGATTGCGCTCTGTACTTTTTGGTGAATAGGGAAATAACAATTAATGTTATAAATCCCAACGGAATGGAAATGATTCCGGGATTCTGCAATGGAATTGGAGCATCGCCAGGCTTGAGCCCGTAGACTTCATACATCGTCGGAGAAAAAAGTATCAGCATCAACGAAGATACCGTTCCGACGATAATTGCCCAGGCAATTCCTTTTGAAGAAGTTTTTTCCCAAAACAACAGCATAAGAATTGCCGGTAAATTTGCCGATGCAGCAATAGCAAACGCCAATCCTACTAAAAAGCTAACATTTTGACCCTGGAAAATGATACCAAGTGCTATTGCGACAAGTCCAACAACAACCGCCGATATTCGTCCAGCTTTCACTTTAGCATGTTCAGTCATTTTTATGTTCATGTATTTGTCCATCAGATCGTGCGCAACTGCACCCGACGAGGCAACGATCAGTCCGCTAACAGTTCCAAGAATTGTTGCAAATGCAATTGCCGAGATAATTGAAAAAAGTACTACTCCAAATGTTTTGGCAAGAAGTGGCGCAGACATATTTGAACTTTCAACATCAAGACCACCGTTAATCATTGCTCCGGTTCCCATATACAAGGTCAGAATATAGAAAAACCCGATAGATGCAATTGCAACAATTGTTGATAAACGGGCAGCTCGTTGACTTGCAACAGTATAGTACCGGATTAAGATGTGCGGCAAAGCTGAAGTTCCTAAAAACAATGCAAGCATTAAAGAAATAAAATCAAGCTTTGGCCAGAAGGGATTGTTCTTATCGGATTTATAATACAAACCCGGCTTCATAATATCTTTGCCCGTAGTAATGCTTTGATAATATACGGTAACTTTATTCCCCTCGTCAGTAAATGATGCTTTTAAGAACCGAGTAATTTCACTTTCTTCAAGCGTACTGATATATTCAAACGGTCCTAGCGGACCTGTTTTATCAACTTCTTTACCGTTATAGATAATTTTATGTGCATGACCCACCTGAAAAAATTTTCCCGCTTCTTTTGGTTCACCATTGTAAAGTTTTATACCATTCTGTAAAACAACTACAGAAAGAGCTTCTTCAAGAATAGGAGATTCCACCGCAGTATTCAGCTTCCACCATGAGGAAATACCGCCTTTTTCTAACTTTACAAAACTAAGTCCTTTTTCGTTTTGCTGGTGCTTGAACGTGTATGAAGAATCACCAATTGCTGAGACTTGATTGTTGGTTACTATTGCCGGAATAGAAATAAATTTGTGGTAGTTTTCATTCGGAGTAGTATTGATCCCATTTCGTAAAACATACACCGTAATAATAGTCGAAAATACAATGAGAAGTCCGCCTTTAATAAACTGCACATACGTTGTCGATGTCATTCCTGCTGTCGCAACAATAAAAATAACAATTGATCCTACCATTACAACGCCAACCCAGTGTGGAAATCCAAGAAGCGGTGTGATAAGAGCGCCCGCTCCAACCATTTGCGGAATAAGATAAAACAGAGAAACAACAAGTGTGCTGATTGCCGCTGTTAATTTAATTTCTTTTGAATTGAACTTTGAATCGAGCGCATCGGCAAATGTATATTTACCCATTCTTTTTAACGGCTCGGCAACAATAAATAATGCAACGACCCATCCGCCAAGATATCCAATGGAATACAGAAAACCATCGTATCCAGAAAATGCTATCATACCGCAAATTCCTAAAAAGGAGGCGGCTGACAAATAATCTCCGGCAAAAGCAATTCCATTCACAAACCAATGTATATTGCCCCCGGCCGCATAATATCCGCTAGCAGATTGTGATCGTCGCGCAAAGAAGAATGAAAGACCTAAAACAGCTAATACGAAAATGCTAAAAATAACAATTGCGTAGGTAGAGACATTATAAATCATGATCGCACCTCCCCGTTCATTTGATTTTCAAATGAAGTGCAGAAATGATTGTATACAACTCCCATTACAACTGCCAGAATAATAAGACCCATACCATACACAAAAGCAAAATTCATATTCCCAATAATTTTTGCTCCCATATATTCAGGAGAGACGGTACCAATGAACACAAAACCGGCATAAATTGTGGAGTATATGATGAATAAAATCACACCAAGTTTGGTTTTCTTGGGTATAGAATTATCTTTTCCAAGTTCTACTGCGGGACCATGTTGCATAGGTTTCTCCGTTTTATTGATTTTAGTTTATGATTTCGGCCGGTATTATTTTACCTTGAGCCATAGTCGTATGGTGGTAAATGTGGGAAGAAAATATTCAAAGAACACTTGACTATTCGACTGTGTCATCACGATATGGCGTTACAAATAGTGTGCTAATTTTTATTTGGTTTTAGTTCAATATTTCGACAGAACAATCATGTCTTGTTTCCGATTATGGGAATAAAATTCAATTATTTTNNGTTTATATATTCAACGTTGGATTTTTTGACAGATTGTTGTAATGAATATTGCCAAGGTCATGACTGACTGTCCGCCATCTCTTTTGCAATAGTTTTATTACAAGTTAATTGACTTTTAACAAAGTATCTATGACCGCCCTCTGCTTCTTTTCTTGAAGAATTATAGAACACCTTGATATTGCATACCGGTATTTGCTGTTACTACTGTCGTGATTGCTTTTTGTTGTCATCAAAGAACAAAAACTTTTTATTGTATTATCTATAACCCGTAGGAGTACACAAATTATTTTCTTTGTATTTTGGGATTACTCGT
>DMPG01000354.1:0-1496 GCA_003456055.1 Bacteroidota bacterium
TGATCCTGCTCAGAATGCACATCCAAAAATATTCCCTTCCGCTCAGCAAGAGAATGGAATGACATCGTGATCCCGCGGACAAATGCAACGATATCATCCTTGACTGCGTGGAGTTTCATACCGCCGGCTTCTAATTTAGAGATGTCGAGCTATTGATTGATCAATCTCAGCAAACGATTCGCATTTCTCCGCATCATTCGAAGTTCTCTTTTATCGGTTTCATCAGATAAACGGGAAATCAATTTTTCAATCGGTCCAAGAATAAGTGTGAGAGGAGTACGGAATTCATGACTGATATTCTGGAAAAACCGCATCTTCATTTGGTCGATCCCCTTTAATTGTTCGGATCGGGATTGCTCAAGAAGCAGTTCATCCTTTAACCGCAGTCGTTTCAATTCATACTGTCGTATGCTAAGAAGCAGCATAATAGAGGAAAATATATAGAGAACGTATGCCCACCACGTTCGGTACCACGGCGGCAAAATTGTGATCGCAAGAGATGCTCCCTGTTCATTCCATACTCCGTCTCCATTACTTCCTTTAACGGTAAAAAGGTATTCTCCCGGATCAAGATTGGTATATGTTGTGGTGCGTCGGGTTGTCGGTGCACTCCATTCATTTTCAAATCCTGAAAGCCTATGGGAATATTGATTCTTACCGGTATTCACAAAATCGAGCGCTGCAAATTCCAACGTGATAACATTATCGGAGTATTGAAGTGTTACATTTTTCGTTTCTGTGATGCTGATTGAAAGCGGAGAATTCTCATTTCGATGATAGATTGAACGATTTTTTATTCTCAAGTCGGTAAATACAACGGGAGGTATATGAGGATTCTCCAAGATCCGTTCCGGATAGAACACATTGACCCCCTCGGTCCCGCCGAAAAACATCTTCCCATCCGACGCTGAATATGATTCGAACCGATTATATTCCAAACCTTGAAGACCGTCATTGATGTCATAGAATAGGAACTGAAGAGATCGAGGATCCAGTTTCCAGAGTCCATGATTGCTGCTGATCCACAGAAATCCTTTCTTATCAGGCCGGATACTGTTGATGACATTGCTCGGCAAACCCGTCCGTTCATTGAATCGCAAATATTTTCCGTTCGTTCGATCCAATCTATTTAAGCCGCCGCCGTATGTCCCCGCCCAAAGATACCGTTCAGGTTCAATCGGATCCAAACATAATGTGATCACATAATTATGACTGATCGTTGACGGGTCAACTGCATTTGAAGAGAAGTGTTTAAGTGATAATGTCGAAGGATCGAGATGATAGATACCTTCATTCAGTGTACCGATCCACACTGATCCGTCAACATCCTTCGTAGCGGTGGTAAGACTGACTGAAAGTGGATCTTTATTCTCAACACGTTTCATTGCACCATTAACGATCTGGAAATGATCGAATTTATTTGATACCGGATCGAACCGATCGAGTCCACTGACATAATTAATGATCCACATTTTACCATCATTCAATTCAAGAAA